>JBBSLN010000005.1:0-25679 GCA_038255205.1 Flavobacteriales bacterium | reverse complement strand
GCAATATATAAATTGTTTTAGACTTTGTTTTACGGTTTTTCCGTAAATGTCTGCGTTTTACCAACAAAATAAATACACCTAAAGCGTAATAAATCAGTTATATTTGCAAACTATTTAAGTTGTAGGAATTGATTTTATGAAGCACATCAGAAACTTTTGCATCATTGCACATATAGATCACGGAAAAAGTACGCTTGCCGACCGATTGTTGGAATTTACTGGCTCTGTAACCGATAGGGAAAAGCAAGACCAAGTTCTGGACAATATGGATTTGGAGCGCGAACGTGGTATTACCATTAAATCGCACGCCATTCAGATGGAATATACTTTTGAGGGCGAACAATATACATTGAACCTTATTGATACCCCTGGTCACGTTGATTTTAGCTATGAAGTGTCTCGTTCCATTGCTGCTTGTGAGGGTGCTTTGTTGATTGTAGATGCGGCGCAAAGTATTCAAGCACAGACCATTTCAAATTTATATTTGGCTCTTGAAAATGATTTGGAAATCATCCCGATTTTGAATAAAGTTGATCTGCCAAGTGCAAATCCTGAAGAAGTCACGGACGATATTGTGGATCTTTTAGGTTGTGACCCTTCGGAAATCATTCATGCCAGTGGAAAAACTGGTTTTGGTGTTGATAAGATTTTAGAAGCCATCATCAAACGAGTTCCACATCCAAAAGGAAACGTGGATGAGCCTTTACAAGCTCTGATTTTTGATTCAGTTTACAATGTTTTTAGAGGTGTTGAAACTTATTTTAGAGTCATCAATGGTTCTATCAAAAAAAATCAATTAATAAAATTTATCGCCACAGGAAATACGTATAATGCGGATGAAGTGGGAACTTTGAAGCTCAAACAATTTCCAAGAAACGAAATAAAAGCAGGTGATGTTGGCTATTTGATTACAGGAATAAAGGAAGCCAAAGAAGTTAAGGTTGGCGACACAATTACAGATGCCAAAAACCCAACAAAACAACCTATTGGAGGTTTTGAAGATGTAAAACCGATGGTTTTTGCAGGAATTTACCCTGTTGATACTGAAGATTACGAAGAGCTGAGAAACTCAATGGAAAAATTACAGCTTAACGACGCATCGTTGGTTTTCATACCTGAAAGTTCTGCAGCATTGGGCTTCGGTTTCCGTTGTGGATTCCTTGGAATGTTGCACATGGAGATTATTCAGGAACGTCTGGAGCGTGAGTTTGATATGACCGTGATTACAACCGTTCCCAATGTATCTTACCATGCGTTCACTAAAAAAAATGTGGACGAGCCAATTATAGTCAATAATCCTACCGATTTACCAGACCCTTCAGGTTTGGATCGCGTGGAGGAACCTTATATCAAAGCAACAATTATCACTAAAGCAGATTTCGTAGGTAACGTCATGTCCTTGTGTATCGATAAACGCGGCGTAATCACCAATCAGACTTATCTAACTACTGAACGTGTTGAACTGACGTTTGACATGCCTTTAGCGGAAATTGTATTCGACTTTTATGACCGATTGAAAACGGTGTCCAAGGGTTATGCATCTTTTGACTACTCACCTATTGGACTGCGTGTTTCAAAATTGGTGCGCGTTGATATTTTATTGAATGCGCAACCCGTCGATGCCTTGTCGTCATTAATTCATGCCGACAATGCCCACAATATCGGTAAGAAAATGTGCGAAAAGTTAAGGGAATTGATTCCTCGTCAGCAATTTGATATTCCCATTCAAGCGGCAATTGGGGCGAAAATCATTTCGCGTGAAACCATTAAGGCACTTCGTAAAGATGTGACTGCCAAATGTTATGGTGGTGATATTTCCCGTAAGCGTAAACTTCTTGAAAAGCAGAAAAAAGGAAAGAAACGTATGCGTCAAGTTGGAAACGTAGAAATTCCGCAGGAAGCATTTATGGCTGTGTTGAAGTTGAATGACTAGACACATTCCTGCGAATGCAGGAATCTCATCAATATCCAGAAGTATAAAAAACTGCGATAATAAAAAATCCCAAGTTTATTATTTATCGTAATTTCTAATTGTCAAAATTCCTTCTCTATAAGTATCGGGATTTTCAGAAATATTTCAAGATTGGTGAATTAACTCACCAAAAAACATGATAATTGGTGAATGAACTCACCGAAAAAGGTGTTAATTGGTGAATGGTATATTTTTTTTAAAGTTGATTTCCAATTAATAGACATAACACTCAATCAAATTGGAGAAATTGGCGCAAATGAAGCCTAGTTTTGTCAAAATAATTAAAATGACAGACTTTAAATAGATATCCTTAAGCTTTGAAACACATAGTTAGCAAAACCTTTAAAATTTATTTAAATGTTTGTGCGGTAATATGCTCAAAAATTTTGTAGTTTTAAACGACTCTAAAATAATATAATGACCATATTTCATATTAGTGCCGAATGTTATCCGGTGGCCAAAGTTGGCGGTTTGGGAGATGTTGTGGGTGCGCTTCCAAAATATCAAAATAAACTTGGAGAAGCCAGTAGTGTGATCATGCCTTTTTATGATAACAAATTCACACGTTCTAACATATTTGAAACTGTTCACGTTGGAAAATTGCAGCTCGGTATGCTGATGGATTTCAGAATTCTCACGTTAAAAAACAATGAGCTTGGTTTCGATATCTATTTTGTGGACGTGCCTTACTTACTTTACAAAGAGTATGTCTATTCAGATAATGATACGGGTCGTTTTCTAGCGTTTCAGATATCTGCCCTCAATTGGTTAGTTCAACTTAAAGTAAAACCAGACCTCATCCATTGCCACGACCATCATACTGGCTTGATTCCATTTATGATGTCGCAATGTTATGCCTATCAAAAATTAAGGAGTACTCCATCGGTCATTACAATTCACAATGGTCAATACCAAGGCTGGTTCAGTCATGACTTGGTACACTTGATTCCTCCTTTTGATTTTAATAAGGTCGGGTTATTGGACTGGAATAAAATCATCAATCCTTTGGCTTCTGGTATCAAATGCGCTTGGAAAGTGACCACCGTGTCTCCAAGCTATATGGAAGAACTAAAATACGCCGCCAATGGTTTAGAGTTTTTGCTTCAAAGCGAAAGTCATAAATGTGTTGGCATTCTTAACGGAATTGATACCGCTGTGTGGAATCCAAAAACGGATGACTCTCTCGTAAAGAACTATACAACGCAATCTGTTGAATCTGGTAAAAAAGCAAATAAAGTATGGGCGTGCGAACAATTTGGCTTGAATCCCGAATTACCATTATTTGTATTTATTGGACGCCTAGTTGGTGAAAAAGGAGCCGATTTATTACCTTTTATCTTTGATGCAGTATTAAAATCGAAAAAACTATCTATTGTAATGTTGGGTTCTGGCGATGGCACTGTTGAGAGTCAATTAGAAGGTCTTAAAAAAGCTCACAAAGGGTTCTACAACAATTATATTGGTTATAACGAAAAATTAGCACACATACTTTACGCGGCCGCAGATTTCATTTTGATGCCTTCCAGAGTAGAGCCTTGTGGATTGAATCAAATGTATGCATTACGATACGGGACGGTTCCTATAGTCAATAGCATTGGTGGATTGAAAGATACGATCGTCGATGTTGGAGAGAAAGGTTTTGGTATTCGCCATTCGGGTCCAACCGTTCATGAAGTGGTGCATGCCATAGGACGCGCAATTGAATTCACTGAATTTACCGAACATTTCAAAAAAAATCGTAAACAAATAATGCAAATCGACCATTCTTGGGACGCGTCGGCAAAAACTTATATTAATCTATATCATTCAATACAACCCTAATTATGTATCACGACAATGTAATTTCAATCATCCTTGGCGGTGGCCAAGGTTCACGGCTTTATCCTCTCACAGAATCTCGTTCTAAACCGGCTGTTCCGATTGCTGGAAAATACCGTTTAGTGGACATTCCGATTTCAAATTGTATCAATTCCGAGATTAAACGCATGTTTGTGTTGACGCAGTTTAATTCGGCATCGCTGAACAAACACATCAAGAACACCTATCATTTCAGTTTTTTCAGCTCGGCATTCGTAGATGTTCTGGCTGCCGAACAGACGATATCTAACAACACTTGGTTTCAAGGAACTGCAGATGCTGTTCGTCAAAGCATGCACCATTTTTTGAGCCATGATTTTGAATATGCACTCATTCTTTCTGGAGACCAATTATACCAGATGGATTTCAATAAAATGCTCGATGCGCACAGAGAAGCTAACGCCGAAATCACCATTGCTACACTTCCCGTTAAGGAAAAGGAGGCAACTTCTTTTGGAATACTTAAAACAGATGAGAACAACTTAATAACCTCCTTTATCGAGAAACCAGACGCTAGCCTTTTACCCGATTGGACTTCCAATGTGAGTAAAGAGATGAAAAAACAAAAGCGGAATCACTTGGCTTCGATGGGAATTTATATTTTCAATAGGGATTTGTTGATTGAACTGATGAACAATCCAGACACGAATGACTTTGGAAAAGAAATCATTCCACAATCGATTGAAAAACATAAAACCTTGAGTTATCAATTTGAAGGCTATTGGACAGATATAGGAAATATAGATTCATTTTTTGAAGCGAATCTGGGACTTACAGATGATATTCCTCAATTTGATTTGTTTAACGAAAAAAATCGCATTTATACAAGGGCGAGAATGCTTCCGACGACAAAAATCAGTGGGACGACCCTAAATAAAGCCGTTATTGCGGAAGGGTGCATCATCAATGCTGCCACAATTGAGCATTCCGTAGTTGGCATTCGTTCGCGTATTGGCAAAGAATCCACCATAATTAACGCCTATATTATGGGTTCTGATAGTTATCAAACCTTAAGTGAAGTCGTATCAAAATCTAATATTCCTATAGGAATTGGTGAGCGTTGTTTTATCAAAAATGCAATCATCGATAAAAATTGCCGCATCGGTAATGACGTAAGAATCAATGGAAGCAGGAGTTCCAAAGACACAGAGACAGATACATATGTAATAAAAGATGGTATTGTCGTCATTAAAAAAGGTGCTACCATTTCTCATGGCACAGTTATTTCTTAACTAGACCTTAAATTTTATTCTAATAGAGGCTTTAACTTTCGGTTGAAGCCTCTATCCTTTTGGGCTCTTTGTTTTTCAATTTTTCAATGTCGAAGGGTTTTCCAAGATAAATTAACTGCCACCCTTCTGTAAATTCTTCATCATCCTTGTTGATATTAGTAATGATATGCAACTCACCTTCCTCGTCTTTCAAAAATAGTGGAATGATATCATTATCCTGTCTGGTTAAGTCGATAAGATTTTCATAGTGCGATTTATTATCAATATCAATTTCATGGATGGCTGGATACTTTCTCGTGGTCTCTGTCAATGAAATAAAATCATCAGTTTGAATGAAAATACCTTGTTTCGGTTTATGGTTAGGATCATTTAACTCGTCTGATGTGACTAACCTAAAAGCGCCATTCTCACCAAATTCATTTCCAAACTTACTAATGGCAAATTTGTTAATGTCATTATTTCCGGTTAGGGCAATCAAATAACCAACATCATTTAACTCAATATTATCACCTAGACTGTCTGAATAGATATTTGAATTAATGGCCTCCAATCCCATTTCGTTAGCCCTTGAAATATTAGTTTGGTTATTGTCGATAAGGACGACGTGTCTTCCATTTTGTTCTAAATAATTTCCAATTAATCTCGATGCTTTAGATGCACCAACTATGAGAATTCCATTTGATTTATTCAGAAACACTCCAGCAATTTTTGCGAACATTCGAGCCGTGGTCGCGTTGAGTAAAACTGTTCCAAGCACAATCATAAATACTAAAGGGGTAATATATTCAGCACCCTCCACACCTTCTCTTGCTAGCTTTAAACCAAAAAGGGAGGCGATACCTGCAGCAACGATACCACGAGGCCCCACCCAACTGATGAACAGTTTTTCATTGAATTGAAGTGAAGATTTATGCGTGCTTAAAAACACACCTATCGGTCTTAAAACAAACACTACAATTGCAAATAATACGGCTGTATTCCAATTGTAAATAAGTAATAAATCATCCATGTTAATATTGGCAGCGAGAAGAATGAACAGAATGGATATCAATAAAACGCTCAAAGATTCCTTAAAGTAGAGCAATTCTTTTAAATATGGAGAATTTGAGTTCCCCAAAACCATTCCCATGACAACGACCGCTAAAAGTCCTGACTCATGAGCAAAAGCATCTGATAATACGAAGACGCCTAGGACGCTGGCCAGTGCAAAAACATTCAATAGATAATGGGGAATCAATTGTTTATTGATGGCAAAATTCAATCCATGAGCAAACGTAAATCCGAACGTGGTACCAAAAAGAACGATTTTTCCAAATTCAATCAAGGCGGTTTTAGTGAATTCTCCACCACCTTCGACACTTATAAACTCAAACACTAGTACCGCAACCAAGGCACCAATCGGGTCAATGAGAATCCCTTCCCATTTAAGTACAGCCGAAACATCTTGTTTTAAAGGAATGTTTCTTAAAATGGGTGTTATCACAGTTGGTCCGGTAACAATTATCAATGCTGAAAATAAAAACGACATTTTCCATGTCAGAAAGAAGATGAAATGCGCTGACACTGCTGCACCAAAAAAGGTGACCAAGGAGCCAATGGTAATCAACTTCGTGATGACGGGACCCACATTCTTAATTTCCTTGAGACGCAAGGTCAAGCCGCCTTCAAATAGGATAATGCTTATGGAAAGAGACACAAAATAGAATAGGCTATCGCCTGGAAATAGCCCTTCTTGACCATTCCATCTAGGCTCAATCCACTTCGTACCATCGTGAGTCAAGTATTCCGCCGCAATAGGCCCAACCAATAAGCCTATTAAAATCAATGGTAAAATGGCTGGGATTTTAAATTTCCAGGCGACCCATTGTGCCAATATCCCTAAAATGATGATTCCTGCTAATTCTAACATTCAATATTTTTTTGTGAAAATACTAAATATTCGGCTGTCAGTAACTGCCCAATCTTAATTTAAGAAGAATTTAAAATAGTGACTCAAAGAAAAGTAAACCATTCTTTCCACACATAACCAAGAGTTGGTGCTTTCCATATCGCAAATCCAACATTGGTTTAATTGGTATATTTTGTCTTAATTCACGGTAGCTGTCATGATTAAATTCGTGCAATTATGATAAACAATTAAATTCTAGGGCTCGAATTTGTTGATAATCGCTTCTTCGGGATTCTCCTAAAAAAACAGAACAGTTGTCAATCAGCAAGGTACAATGAAGAGCACAAGAAAATCACCCCTCTAAAAACATGCAGAAAATCACATCGCGAATGGCATCAATCGAAGTGATAATTTGCAGGCCTTTCATTGAGACATTCAAATTGATGAGTGAGGACGACATGATGGTCACACCAAGAATGAAGTTTGACATCCATCGCTCTTGTCATCATTTATTTCTTGAGCTCTTTGATTTTATCCTCGTATGAATGCCAAACCTCTGTAATATATTGGTGGTCATTTGAGAAATCATTGTTCAATTTATCCAAGGCTTTTTCCAAATCCTTGTCTGGATCATTGAACAGATCCACTTGTAGATGCCCAACTTTCTCGACCAAGCTTGCGCAAGAATTCTTGATGTCTTCGATTTTTCTTAAATGGTCTTCCATTAAGTCAATTTTTGTCTTTTCCATTTTAATTGTGTTTTCATTCCCACGATTTTTTATAACAATCGAAAAAGGAATCCGTTTTTTTAATTAGTAATCAATGTATTGATACTGAAATCATTATTTATGCTTTACTCCAAAACGTTTAGGTCTTCCCTAATTTAGCCGAAAAGTCCTGGCCGTATAGCATGATATTGAATGTGTTGACAAATCAGTTGCCCTCAAGATACATATTATCATCCAAAATAAAAGCAATATTTTTGACTTTTTATATGAATTCGCTGGCTCAATGCAACTAAAGTAAGCTTTCTAAAAAACCCATGATTACGAATTTGAGTGCGATAATTTTAAAATCTACTTATCTTTATTATCAGAAATATCATAAAGACGCTTTAAACTCTTTTTCAATAAGGTAAATCGATAAATGCCAATGATGAAGAAAATCGCACTAAATATCAAAGCTGTGATTCCCAAGTATTCTAATTCTGGATAATTTTTCAATTGTAAAACCGTGATGCCCCCCAATAATAGATAGAGGGAGGAATGTATATATGACAATAAGGTCCTTTCATTTGCCAGACGCGTACGCTCAATTGCCAGATAATCTCTCAAAATCACTTCTTCATCGGGCTTGAAATCGCGACCGAATCGCAACAATTTCATTTTCTTGATTTTCAATGGAGTTTCGATAATACGCTTGATGGCCATAGGAAGGATGTTTTCATAAATTTAATCCAATTTTTAAAGCTATCAAAAGATTCTGGTATATTATAAAAGTGACAGTATGTTAAAATACACCTAATAAACACAGTGATTTTCTACTTTATCTTGATGCTTTTATAACTTTGGGCACTATATTAAAATTTAATCCATCATGCAATTATATCCAATTGAAGCAGGAAATTTCAAACTCGACGGAGGCGCCATGTTTGGAGTGGTACCAAAATCACTTTGGACGCGAACCAACCCAGCCGACGCCAATAACATGATAGACATTGCGGCACGTTGTTTGCTTATAGAAGATGGCAATCGATTGATTTTGATTGATACAGGCATGGGAAACAAGCAAAGTGATAAATTCTTTGGTTACTATGATTTATGGGGAAACAACTCTATTGACAACTCCCTGAATAATTTTGGTTTTCATAGGGATGATATCACGGACGTTTTTATGACCCATTTGCATTTTGACCACTGTGGAGGAAGCATTCAGTGGAACAAAGACCAAACGGGTTACGAACCAGCTTTTAAAAACGCACATTTCTGGAGCAACAACGACCATTGGAAATGGGCAACACATCCGAACAATCGCGAAAAGGCTTCTTTTCTTAAGGAAAATATTTTACCAATGGAAGAAAGTGGTCAGTTGAAATTCACATCATTACCTGATAAGGATTTACTGAAAAATTCAGAATTGGGATTCGATATCTTTTTTGCGAATGGACATACTGATAAACAGATGATTCCATTAATTCAATATAAGGACAAAACAATCGCCTTTATGGCTGATTTATTGCCAACAGCAGGACATTTGCCACTTCCGTTTGTGATGGGTTATGATACACGACCCTTACTCTCTTTGGATGAAAAAGAAAAATTCCTCAATTTAGCTGCTGATAACGATTTTTTTCTGTTTTTAGAACATGATGCACACAACCAAATCATTACCGTCGAACACACTGATAAAGGTGTTCGCTTAAAAGACATTTATACAACGAAAGAAATATTCTCCTTATAAATTAATAACTATGAAATTTTATTTTAAACCCCTTATTTACTCTGCCCTTTCAGTAAGCATTTTGTTTAGCTGTGGCGGAACCTCCACTGGAGTGATTTCAACACAAATTGAAAATATTGACACGATGCCGTTAAAGGTATCGAAATTGACTGATACCCAAAAGCACACTTGGGGACATTTAGACCTTGTTTTCGACACGATACCAGGTATGAGTGTAGACAAAGCTTACAGTGATGTTGTCAAAAATAAAAAAGGAAAAACAACAATTGTTGCTGTCATTGATTCTGGTATTGATATTGACCATGAAGATTTAGACGGCGTCATTTGGACCAATACGAAAGAAATTCCCAATAACGGAAAGGACGATGACAACAATGGTTATGTAGACGATATCCATGGTTGGAACTTTCTTGGAGACGCTTATAATGAACAGTTGGAATATGTTCGATTATTGGCAAGTGGCGACACCAGCAACCCAAGATATGCTGAAGCTCAAGGCCTTTATACAAAAGAAATTCAAAAATATACGGAATACAAGACGCAATACGAGCAAATAAAGCAACAAGTATCTGGCGCCGATGAAGTGGTGTCTAAATATTTAAAAAAGAACGATTACACGCAGCAAGAGGTCAATGCGATAAAAACTACTGATCAATCTCTTTTGCAATCGGTATCAATTATCAAATATGTGTATAGTTTAGATATGGATTCAGTCGCTGAATTCAAAAAACAAATCAATGAAGGTCTGTTAGAATTTAACGACCGATTAAATTATAATCTAAACAAAGATTTTAAAGGACGCAAAACAGGAGATAACCCTGATATTTTAAATGATAAACCGGGATACGGCAATGGAAACGTAAAACCTTCGACGAAAACCGAAAGCCATGGCACGCACGTTGCTGGAATCATCGCTGCCGAGCGCAACAATGGTAAAGGAGTGAATGGCGTTGCCAACAACGTGAAAATAATGGCAATTAGAGCGGTGCCCAATGGTGATGAATATGATAAGGACATAGCACTAGCCATTCGTTATGCGGTTGATAATGGAGCAAAAGTTATCAACGGAAGTTTTGGAAAATCCTTCTCACCGCATAGTGATTGGGTTCGCGATGCCATCAAATATGCTTCTGATAAGGACGTCATATTTGTGCATGCTGCTGGTAACGATGGTTTAAATTTGGACGTGGACTACAATTTTCCCAATGACCAAGTGAATAATGGAAAAGAAGTTTCAGACACTTTTATTACAGTTGGCTCTTTGGACCCCGTCTATGGCTCAAAAATGGTTTCCAGTTTCTCAAATTTCGGAACAATAAATGTCGATGTATTTGCTCCCGGAGGTGATATTTATTCCACATTTCCAGAAAATGATTACGAAACGATAGGTGGCACGTCCATGGCGTCTCCTGCAGTGGCCGGTATTGTGGCGCTCATACGTTCGCAATATCCAGATTTGAAAGCATCACAGGTAAAAGACATTGTTATTAATTCGGGCTTACCATTAACAACTAAAGTTATTATCGGTGGTGATGCTAATGATGTGAAACCATTTAACGTCCTTTCGAAGTCCGGAAGAATTGCCAATGCATACAATGCCTTAATCATGGCGGGCCAAATTGTCAAAAATCAATAGTAAAAAACCCATTAAAAGCCTCATAATCAGTATTTGTGAGGCTTTATAATTCCAAAAGATTATGAAGCCTATCCTTAAATCGATTTTTCTAATATGTATACTTGTCAGTGCCAGCAGTTTTTGTTCAGCACAATCGACGAATGATGTCAATTTTCCAACTTATTGGCAGCAACATGTTGATTATTCCATGGCCATTAATATGGATGTTAAAACCTATAAATATTCGGGAACACAAAAATTAGTATACACAAATAATTCTCCTGACATTTTAAATCGTGTTTTCTATCATTTATATCCAAATGCCTTTCAACCGGGAAGCGAAATGGATGCTCGAGTCCAGAGTATTCCAGATCCAGACAGAAGAATGGCTCCAAATGTTGGCACTAAAGAAAATCCCATCTATGAAAGCCGGATTGCTAAATTAAAGCCAGAAGAAATCGGTTATATCAAAGTAAGCGCTCTGACGCAAGACGGAAAAAAAGTCTCCCATGAAGTTATAGGAACCATTCTAGTGGTAACTTTAAACGAACCCATCCAGCCAGGCTCTAAAACGACCTTCGAGATGGAATTTAATGCGCAAATGCCGCTCCAAATTCGCCGTTCTGGAAGAAATAATGCTGAAGGCGTCGCTTTATCCATGACCCAATGGTACCCGAAATTAGCAGAATACGACACTGAAGGTTGGCACGCCGACCCTTACATCGCTAGAGAGTTTTACGGAGTATGGGGCGATTTTGATGTGAAAATAACCATTGATAAAAATTATACAATCGGCGGAACAGGGTATCTTCAAAACCCAAATGAAATCGGTCATGGCTACGAAACAGAACCTGTCAAAAATCAAAAGGAAAACAAATTGACTTGGCATTTCAAGGCGCCAAACGTGCATGATTTTACTTGGGCGGCAGACCCAGATTATAAGCACGATAAATTACAGGTGGAAAATGGTCCGATGCTGCATTTCTTTTATAAAAACAGCTTACCTGCTGACAAAAAAGGCAATTGGCAAAGTTTGCAGTCTGTTGCGGCCCAATTGATGCAATATTATAGTGAACACATAGGAAAATATCCTTATGAACAATATTCGATAATTCAAGGAGGTGACGGAGGTATGGAATATGGCATGTGCACGTTAATTGTGGGCGAAGGCAAATTAGATGGATTAATAGGCGTTACAGCCCATGAAATGGCTCATGGTTGGTTCCAATTTTTATTGGCTAACAACGAATCCAAACATCCATGGATGGACGAAGGTTTCGCGAGCTATATTGAAGATAAGGCGATGAATGACATAAATAATACCAATAAAGTAAATCCGTTTGAAAATGCCTATCGTGGCTATATTTATTTGGCAACCTCTGGCAAAGAGCAACCACAAGGAACACATGCCGATAGATATGCGTACAATCAGGCTTATTCCATTTCTTCGTACAGTAAAGGTGAATTGTTCCTGGCCCAATTGGAATATATCATCGGCGAAGAAAATTTGGATAAAACCTTAAAGGAATATTATAGACTCTGGTCGTTCAAACATCCAAAACCTTTTGACTTTATTAGGGTGGCCGAAAAAGTTTCTGGGATGGAATTGGATTGGTATCTAACAGACTGGACCCAGACGACACATACAATTGATTATGGCATTAAAAGCATAGAAACTGTTGGAGAAAATACTAAAATAATTTTAGAACGCATCGGTGAGATGGGAATGCCAATTGATATTGAAATTGAATATACCGATGGTTCGAAAGAACAATTTTATATTCCACTACGCTCAATGTTCGGTTCCAAATCAACTACTGCTACAAAATTGAATGACTGGGCATGGGCATATCCAACCTACGAATTCACCATTAACAAGGCAAAACCCTTCATCAAATCTATAACCATTGATCCAAATGAATTTATGGCGGATGTCAATAAGGAAAACAACAAAATGTAGTTTAAAATCACATTTCAATATCAAAAACCACTTTTATCGAGTGGTTTTTTTATTTATGAAACCTCACTACCTTTGACCTTAATGAAATTCAAGTTCAACAAAAAAGAAAAACTCAAAAGCGAGAAACTAATTGCACAACTATTTGCCGAAGGACAAAGTGTTGTCGCTTATCCATTGCGATTGGTGTATCTTCCAGCGGTTTTTGATAACGGTGTGAAAGTGAAAGCTGGTGTTTCTGTGAGCAAGCGACATTTTAAGAAAGCCGTGGATAGAAACCGAATCAAACGCTTGATGCGTGAAGCTTATAGACTTCAAAAGAGTGCTTACTTTAACAATTTTTCTGGTTCGTATGCGTTAATGATTTTGTACATTGGTAAAGACGGAACGGATTTTGAAACCATCCATTTTAAGATGAAAAAGCTTTTTGAAAAATTCCTACAAAAAATAACTACTGACTAAATTACGATTGTCATGAAAAAATTACTACAAAAACGAATTCTTATACCTGTACTAGCACTCTGTGTATTTGTTTCAGGATCGGCATTTTATAAGGGTGAATTTTTTGAGATTGCCAAACAAATCGAAATCTTTACTACGCTCTACAAGGAACTCAATATGAATTATGTTGACGAGACCAATCCTGGCGAACTAATGGACACCGCCATAAAAAGTATGCTTCAAGATCTCGACCCTTACACCAATTTTTATAATGAACAGGACGTAGAAGATGCTCGTATCAACAACACGGGCGATTACACAGGAATTGGCGCCAGTGTTTTGACGCTAAAAGATAAATTGGTCATAGTGGAGCCTTATAAAAATTATGCAGCCGATAAAGCCGGTTTAAAGGCTGGGGATGAAATTATAAAAGTGGACAATATTGCGGTAGCTGATTTCAAGGATGATGCCGGGAATTTACTTCAGGGTGCGGCTGGCACAAGCGTGAATTTAACCTACGTAAGGCAAGGTAAAACGGAGACGACAATCATCAAAAGAGAGTCGGTTGAAATTCATGATGTTCCCCATTATTCGATGATTGATGGCGAAATTGGCTATATCGTGCTGCGTAAATTCGGAGATAAAGCATCAGCAGAAACTCTAACCGCTGTTAGAGCTTTAAAAAATCAAGGTGCCAAAAAGTTGATTTTGGACTTGCGTGGTAATGGTGGTGGACTTCTCAATGAAGCGGTTAATATCGTGAATATTTTTGTGCCAAAAAATCAATTGGTAGTTACTACAAAATCAAAAGTCGAGAAATACAACAAGACCTATTTTACTCAAAAAGATGCCTTTGATAACGAAATTCCGTTAATTATTTTAATCGATGGTAAAAGTGCTTCCGCGAGTGAAATTGTGGCAGGCGCATTGCAGGATATGGACAGAGCTGTAATTGTGGGCGCTCGCAGTTTTGGAAAAGGTTTGGTACAACGACCAAAACCATTGGTGTATGGCACACAAGTAAAAATTACAATTTCACGCTATTACACACCTTCGGGACGCTGTATTCAGGCATTGGATTATTGGAATAGAGATGAAGATGGCAATGCCGCCCGTGTAAGTCAAGAAAATTATAATGCTTATAAAACGAGGAGAGGACGAACTGTTTATGATGGTGGAGGCATTCAGCCAGATATTGAGTTAGAAGCTTCTAAAACGAGTCCAGTCACCTCTGCAATTATTGAAGAGAATTTAGTGTTCAATTATGCAACAAAGTACTATTATAACAATACAGTAGACGATTTGAGCAACTTCAAAATAACCGATGCCGATTTTAATGCCTTTAAAACCTACTTGACATCAAACAATTTTAAATTTGAAACCAAAACAGAAAAGGCATTTGACAAAGCATTGATAGTCGCAAAAGATGAGGAGTTAAGTACTACGATAGATATCAATTACAAAGCACTGATAATGGCTTTGGAAACTTACAAGAATAAAGCAATTGATGAAAATAAAGATCAGCTAAAATCATTATTGACAGATGAGGTTGTGAAGCGCTATTTTTATAGTGAAGGATTGTACACTTATTATTTAACAAACAATCCCGAAATACAAAAAAGCACAGAACTACTTAAAAACCCAGTTAAGTTCGCAAGCTATCTAAACTTATAATATTGCGGTATTTTGTTAATTGAAGAACGAAATTGACTATATTTATGATCCCTTTCTAACAACCTATGAAAACTTTAGTTATTATTTTCTCATTAATGACACAGTTTCTGTTGGCTCAAAAAGAGCTGACCCATGAGGTTTATTTTGATACCGATAAATCTGAAATTCCCGAATCTGAACATACTAAATTATTGGCATTTCTTTCCGAAATCGAATCATTGGATATTGATAAAATATCAATCTACGGATTTTGCGATGATCGAGGTAGCCAAGCTTATAATTTAAAGTTATCAAATGATCGTGCCAATAACATCCGAGCCATTTTTTCCAATAACGAATTTGATGAATCGGTCATAATCAATGTGGATGGAAAAGGAGCTATATTGTTGAAATTGATAGAAGAAGAAAACGTCGAAAAGATACGTAGCCTTAATAGAAAAGTGTTGATTATTGTAAAACAGGTCTTTCCTCCGAAGCCGGAAGTGGTGGTTAAACCGAAGGATGCAGCTGAAATATTAAGTGGACATCTAAAAGCGGGAGATAATATTGTTCTTGATAATATATTGTTCAAAACCGGTTACAGTTACTTATTGCCTGAATCTGTCAAGACGCTTGAAAACATTACCAAGGTAATGGTAAAACGAAAAGATATTTATTTTACGATTCAAGGTCATGTGTGCTGCACACAAAACAGCAGGGATGCAATCGATAGGAAAACCAAACAGCGTAATCTATCTCTCTCCAGAGCAAAATATATTTATGATTATATGGCCAAAAAGGGCGTGGACAAAAAGCGAATGAAATTCGTAGGAATGCGTCGAAAATTCCCGCTGGGAGGCGAGGCTAAATTTGACCGTCGTGTTGAGATTTTGGTGACTTATGCGGGAGAGAACAATTAGTCTTTAACCATTCCCATATGCGGAATACCGTCTTCAAGATATTCCTCACCCGTTTCTTTAAATCCTAAATTGTTATAGAATTTCTTTAAGTACACTTGTGCCGAAATTTTTATTTTGGATTCGTTGTAATAATCCTTGATAGCTTTAATGGAAGCCTCCATGATAGTATAGCCATAACGATATTTGCGCTCATTTTCTTTTACAATGACGCGTCCAATACTTGCATTGTCAAGATAATCACCTGGTTTAAAAATTCTTGTATACGCAACAAGATTTTTGTCTTTAAACCCCAAAACATGAAGCGCTTTTTGATCTTTGTAATCGATATCCTGGTAGACACAATCCTGCTCTACAACGAACACTTCGCTTCGAAGTTGTAAAATGGCATACACTTCATCAGTCGTCAATTGTTTGAAGGTTTTGGTTTTTATTGTAAGCATATTTTAGATGTTATTTTTTTAAAAATAATTGGTGTAACTGCCATTCGGGAGAAGGGTTCGTGCTTCGTTCTTAATCCTGTACTATGATTTCTTTTGGATCTTCCTTATTAAATTCTGGTTGAATGTTGACGTGGTTGATTGCAAAGTCATCATGTAACATCTTCTCAATTTGATGCAATATCATGTCAAATTCACTGATTGTAATATCTTCATCAAAATCAAGATGAGCTTCTAGATGCAATTCATCATCATTCAAACCCCAAATATGGATATGATGTAAACGGTTCACTTTTGGAATTTGATGCACCGCTCTCACCACATGTTTTATATTGATATGTTCTGGAGTGAACAGCATAAGCATCTTTGAAGATTTGATAAGCAAGTCATACCCTACCCAAATTAAATAAAGTGCTATCATAAATGTCAATAAACTATCCACCCAAAACCACTGAAAATACTTCATCAAAAGCCCACCAATCAATACAGCCACACTCGCCATCATATCTGTCAATAGATGTAGATAAGCAGAGCGCATATTCATATTATTTTTTGAATCCTTTTTAAGCAACAAGACACTAAATCCATTGCCTATAATTGCTACCAAAGCCAACCAAATTACTAGAGTGGATTCTATTTCTTGAGGGTCTTGAAATCGTTTGAAGGCTTCAATAATTAATAATACCGCGACAATGACCAAAGTTGAAGCATTGATAAACGCAGCTAGAATTTCAGCACGTTTATAACCAAAGGTTCTATGTAAAGACGCTTTTTGTTTTGATAATCTCGCGGCTACATAACTAACAATCAAGGAAATGACATCACTAAAGTTGTGCAAGGCGTCACTCAATAAAGACAAACTTCCTGATAGGACACCACCAATTACTTGAGCGATGGTTATTAATATATTTAAAAAGATAGAAATCAATAAATTTCTGCCCTTCATGTCCTTATGGTGTTGATGTGTGTGGTCGTGACCCATTTAAGAATTTTCAACAGCAATTTTTTCAACTCTTTTTTGATGACGTCCACCTTCAAAAGTCGTATTTATAAATATATCCACCATTTCAATAGCTTGTTGTTCAGCCGTAAAACGTGATGGAATGCTCAAAATATTAGCATTATTATGTTGTCGTGCTAGTGCTGCAATTTCTTTGCTCCAGCAAAGTGCAGAACGGACGCCTTGATGTTTATTGGCGGTCATATTAGCACCGTTTCCACTTCCACAGATAATGATTCCAAAATCCACTTTTTTATTTTCAACATCCAATGCCACAGGATGCACAAAATCTGGATAATCAACACTATCAGTGGAATCTGTTCCGTAATTGTTTATTGTGTAGCCTTTGGATTCTAAATACTTTAAAACAGCCTTTTTATAATCGGTTCCTGCGTGGTCATTTCCTATAGAGATGGTCATAATTTATCATGTTAAATTGAGTTTATAAAGTTACTAAATGAACAGGAATAAATGCCTTTATTACACATTAAAAAAGGTTAGTAACAAATTGCTTGTTTTATATTTTCATTACCTGTTCATAACTTGGTATCAAAATCTAATAGATAAATTTTCACAATCCAATTTTTTTTCCAAACCAAAAAACAAACCACATCACCAAAAAAGTTAGCCATTTTATTTGGATTACTTATCAGACCAAAATCAGCAGAAGTTCACATTATATTTGAATAAAGTTATGTTGATTTTTGTATTAACATCGATTATAAACAGTTGTTCATAAGATTTAAACTGACGTTCTATATCAGGTCTTTAAATCATAATAATATGTTAACTCTGTATTAACAAGATGTAAAGTTAATGCCAACAAAGCATATCCTGAAAAAGTTATAACGGCTATTAACACCCCATCATCATCATCATTATTTTTTTAAAATTAAATTAAAAGATGATTATCTATATATTAAATGTGGATAAACTTTTTCATTGACATATGCCGTTAAAATAATAAACCGTAACTTTGTAAAAACTTAATTACCAATCCTCTCCTATAATTAAGATAAAAAATAACAGAATTTCCTCCCGAATCCTTGGGAATTTAGGAAATCAATATGATTACACACTAAATGACAAGACATAAAAAAAAGAAATCCAATCAAGGGATTTCAAACCTAACAAATACCATTCTAAGTATTTTAAAAAAAGATAGAAACCAATCCTTTAACTATAAACAAATTGCCGCAAAACTTCAGGTAAACGATGCCAGCAGCAGAAATCAAATCATCAAAAAACTTAACGAGTTACTTGCGAAGAAAGAAATTGTCGAAGTTGAACGCGGTAAGTACAAAGCCGTCGTGAACACTGAATACCACGTGGGAAAACTTGACATGGCAGCAAGAGGGTCTGCTTATATTATTTCAGAGGACTTTGAGGAGGATATATTTATTAATTCCAATAATATAAATAAAGCACTTCACGGTGACGAAGTAGAATTTTACGTTTACAAACGCCGAAAGAAAGGCAAGTTTGAAGGTGAAGTTACCAATATCATAAAACGTTCAAAAAGTGAATATGTAGGCGTTATTCAAGTACATAAAAACTACGCTTTTGTCGTGGTTGATGGCACTAAAATGTACAAGGACATATTCGTACCGATCAATAAAATAAACAAAGCTGAAGATGGCGACAAAGTACTGGTGTCTTTAGAATCTTGGGAAGAAGGCGAAGATTCACCTATGGGAAATGTCTTGAAAGTTTTGGGCAGACCAGGCGAACACAATACAGAAATACATTCCATCCTTGCAGAATATGGCCTACCTTATGAATTTCCTGATGAGGTTGAAGATTTTGCAAATAAAATAGATACTTCCATTACAAAAGAGGAAATAGCCAAACGACGCGACATGCGTAAAACATTAACCTTTACCATCGACCCAAAAGATGCCAAGGATTTCGATGATGCGCTCTCTTTTGAAGTTTTAAATAACGGATTATATGAAATTGGAATACACATAGCAGACGTTTCTCACTATCTACATGAAGGAACCATTCTTGATGATGAAGCTTATGAACGAGCCACCTCTGTATATTTAGTAGATAGAGTCGTGCCTATGCTTCCAGAAGTATTATCGAACAACGCATGTTCTTTAAGACCTCACGAAGAGAAATACACTTTTTCTGCAGTCTTTCAGATAAATGATAAAGCGGAAGTGAAGAACGAATGGTTTGGTAGAACCGTAATTTATAGTGATGCTAGATTCGCTTATGAAGAAGCACAGGTGATTATTGAAACAAAAAAGAATCAAATTCCAGAAGCTATTTCAATCACTGGAAAAGCATACTCAGCAGACCAAAAAGTAGCTGATGCCGTTTTAAAAATGGATGACTTGGCTAAAATTATGCGTTCTAGACGTATGAGAGATGGCGCTATTTCTTTTGATAAAGTGGAGGTGAAATTTGATTTGGATGAACAGGCAAATCCAGTTGGTGTTTTCTTTAAAACAAGTAAGGATGCCAATAAGTTGATTGAAGAATTTATGCTTCTGGCGAATAAAAAAGTTGCGGAATTTGTTGGAAAACAATCACCTAAAAAGACCTTCGTGTATAGAGTTCACGATGAACCAGATGAAAGTAAATTGGCGGCTCTTCAAGGGATTGTAGCAAAGTTCGGTCATAAACTGAATTTTAAGGATAAAAATAGTATTTCACAATCTTTAAACGGACTGTTGCGCGATGTGCAAGGTAAGAAAGAGCAGAATCTGGTTGATACTCTGACCATCCGAACCATGAGCAAAGCGGAATATACCACGCACAATATTGGACATTACGGGTTGGCATTTGATTATTACAGTCATTTTACGTCTCCAATCAGACGATATCCAGATGTCATGGCGCACAGATTATTGCAACAATACTTGGATGGTGGAAAATCTGCCAACGAAACTATTTATGAAGAGAAATCTAACCATTCCAGTAATATGGAAAATCTAGCAACTAAAGCTGAACGTGATTCCATCAAATACATGCAAATACGCTTTATGGAAGACCATAAAGACGAGAACTTTGTCGGTGTCATTTCGGGTGTTACTGATTGGGGAATATATGTTGAGATTATCGAAAACAAATGTGAAGGTATGGTCAGCGTAAGAGATATGAACGACGACCATTATCAGTTTGATGAAACACAATATGCAATTATTGGAAAAAAATCAGGAATCGTTTATCAACTTGGTGATGAAGTAATTGTGAAGGTCAAAAATGCCGATTTAGTTAAAAAACATTTAGACTTTACGTTGATAGGAAAACATGAAGAGTAATGTCAATGCGAGTAGAGCGAAGCAATCTTTTCAACGGAAGTAACAATTCCGAAAGAATATCTACTCATATAAAAAAAGATTATGATACTAACTACCACTAACAATATAGAAGGTTTTAAAATTATTGAATATAAAGGCATTGTATCGGGCATTGGTGTGAATATACAGAAAATGAAAATGACCTTCAATCTTGAAAAATACTACCAAGCTATTGGAGAAAGTGTTTCTGAGGTCAAAGAACAAGCCTTCCAACAATTGCATGATAATGCGAAGCAAATGAATGCTAATGCCGTTGTAGGTATCAAGGTGGACATTGAATTGACAACTTCAAATTATGTCGCAGTTTCTGTGACTGGAACTGCCGTTGTGGTTAGTTAAAATCATTGAAACTGTAACAAATAAAAAAATGTTCCATCTATACTAATGGAACATTTTTTGTGTTCTATAGTTAATCCTTAAAAACAAGTAATTATGAAAGTAGCTTTATCAACTCTAATTATTCTTATGACTTTCGCGCTGTCAGCACAAAATCCATTGGAAAAAAACGTTGGCAATTTCAATGAGGTTAAAGTATATGATTTAATTGAAGTCAATCTTATAAAAGCCAATGAAAATAAAGTAGTTATTACGGGCAACTCCGTGGAGGATGTCGAGGTTTTGAATAAGGATAACAAACTCAAAATACGCATGAAATTGGATAAGATTTTCAACGGTACCAAAACATTTGTTGCAGTCCACTATACGACTTTAAAAGTCATTGACGGCAATGAAGGTTCTTTTATAACCTCTAACGAAATCATTGAACAGGACTATATTGAGCTAAGGGCACAGGAAGGTGCAACACTAAAAATAGGATTGGATGTTAATAAAGTGGATATTAAAGCCGTTAGTGGTGGGATTATTGAAACAAGAGGTAAAGGAAATAGCCAAGATATCAACTTGAATACTGGAGGTATTTACGACGGACAGGCCTTTGAAACTTTAGTCACTGACGTGAGTATTAAAGCAGCAGGAGAAGCGGATGTGTTTGCATCCGACACTGTCAATGCCAAAATCAGGGCTGGAGGAGACATCAATATTTATGGACATCCAAATACAATCAATCAAAACACAGCCTTCGGAGGGAGAATTAAGCGTATGGACTAATGGATTCTTTTTTCTAAATTTGTAGGAAACACAAATTTAATGATTGACGACATCTTATCAGCCATTCCCTTTGGTATCATTTTGGCGTTTACAATCGGCCCCGTTTTTTTTGTGCTATTGGAAACCAGTGCTACTAAAGGATTCAAGAGCGCCCTAATATTCGATTTGGGTGTTATGTTGGCAGATATTTTCTTCATTGCAGTTGCTTTTTTCAGCACCAACCGACTTCTCGATAAAATAAAGGATGACCCTAATTTTTTGGTATTTGGTGGTGTATTATTGGTGGTATATGGATTTATAACTTTTACAAAAACCTCAAAATCCTTTCGTTCCATCGTTCGGGAATATCACAAAGTCGAAATACAAAAGAACTATCATAAACTTTTTCTCAAAGGTTTCTTGTTGAACTTTATTAATATCGGAGTGTTGGCTGGCTGGCTAGGCTTTATAGTGATTGGTAACAATTTGACTGATACCAGGGATGGTTTGATTGTATTTCTAACCACCATTTTAGCGACCTATTTTGTGGTTGATTTGTTTAAAATAGCAATTGCAAAAAAGCTTAAAAACAAACTGACGCCTCGACGTATTTATAAAACCAAGAAGATAATTGCATTGGTTATTTTAGGTTTTGGAGTGTTATTGTTGGCGCAGGTATTTTTCCCAAAGGAAAAGGAAATGTTGAAAGACCGTATTGAGCAGATTAATACGACACAATAATCGTTTAAAAAAATTGAACCTGGGCCAAACCTCAAATATTTTATGATTTCAATCTCAAAAGGCGGGAACATCTGACAATAATTTTGAGTGGAACGTCACACCTTTCAGGTTTTCAACACCTGAAAGGTCTTCGGAACTTAAATTGGTTGCTTTCAACAAAATTGAAAATTTCAGATGTGATGAGAGTTTCGAAGTGTTGCTAGGTCTTTTCCGTTAGCTTTTGCTTGGTTTTAAGTGATTTTTAAAAGAGTAACAATAAAAAAAGGCAATCGATTTCGAATGTTTTGAGTAGAACGTCACACCTTTCAGGTTTTCAAAACCTGAAAGGTCTTCGGAACTTAAATTGGTTGCTTTCAACAAAATTGAAAATTTCAGATGTGGTGAGAGTTTCGAAGTGTTGCTAGGTCTTTTCCGTTAGCTTTTGCTTGATTTTAAGCGATTTTTAAAAGAGTAACAATAAAAAAAGGCAATCGATTTCGAATGTTTTGAGTGGAACGTCACACCTTTCAGGTTTTCAAAACCTGAAAGGTCTTCGGAACTTAAATTGGTGCCTTTCAACAAAATTGAATATTACAGACGTATTGAAAATCCCCAAGTCTTGAGGCTTTTTCCGCTAGCTTTTGCTTGGTTTTAATCGATTTTTTCTTAGAGAGTTAGAATAAAAAAAACCCTCAACCGAAGTTGAAGGTTCTTGAGGTGTCGAGCGGATTCGATTTGTTTCAGCAGCTTTTGCGTTACTTTAATCAATTTTTCTTAAAAATTTAAAATAAAAAAACCTCCAACCAAAGTTGAAGGCTCTTGAGGTGTCGAGCGGATTCGATTTGTTTCAGCAGCTTTTGCATTACTTTAATCAATTTTTCTTAAAAATTTACAATAAAAAAACCCCCAACCGAAGTTGAAGGTTCTTGAGGTGTCGAGCGGATTCGAACCGCTGTAGCAGCTTTTGCAGAGCTGAGCCTAGCCACTCGGCCACGACACCCTTTTTCCTGCGTTAGTAGTGTGTTTGTCGTAATAAAGGCAGGAATCTTTTCCTATATAGGAGAAGAAGATGGCAAATGTATAAAAAATTAAGTTTTTACACTATTTACGAACGCTTTTTTCGCCTCTTGGTCATTTTAATCGTTACCATTTCAACATCACCACCAATTGGCGGATTCAATTTACTGATCATGACGGTAGCTTTATTTACCATATGGTCTTCGCTCAAAATACGATTCAGAATTCTTTTCGCAACCGTTTCTAGGAGATGTGTTGGGATGAGCATTTCTTCCCTCACAATTCTATTCAAAAACACATAATCGACAGTGTCACTTAACTTATCAGATAATGCCGAAGGTTGCAAGTCTGCTTTTACTTTTAAATCTACGCGATAGTCGCTTCCTATTTTTGTTTCTTCCGAAAGACAGCCGTGATTGGCAAAAATTCGTATATTTTCAACTTTAATAGTTCCCATAATTCCGTTTGTTATCACAAAAATAAGGCATTTATAGAACTAAAAAAATGTCTAATTTTGTACGTATTGTTATTATTGGTATTAATTCTTATGATTTGTGGTGTATAATTTTTGCACTAACTAATACCAACAACGAATAACCAATGTCTAAAAAAATGTCTGAAGAATCAAAACCGCTCAATTTTATTGAGCACATCATAGAAGAAGATTTATCAACGGGAATGGCTAAAAACGACTTGCGTTTTCGATTTCCACCAGAACCGAATGGCTATTTGCACATCGGTCACACGAAAGCGATTGGGATTAGTTTTGGTTTGGGAGAAAAATATAATGCGCCAGTTAACCTGCGTTTTGACGATACAAATCCTGCGAAAGAAGAACAGGAATACGTTGACGCGATTAAGGAAGATATTACTTGGTTGGGCTATCATTGGGCTAACGAACTGTATTCTTCTGATTATTTCCAACAATTATATGATTGGGCAATTCAATTCATCAAAGAGGGTAAAGCCTATGTCGATTCACAATCCAGTGAAGCGATGGCAGAGCAAAAAGGAACACCGACGGAACCAGGCATTGAGGGTCCGTACAGAAATAGAAGCGTAGAAGAGAATCTGGATTTATTTGCTAAAATGAAAAATGGCGAATGTGAAGAAGGTTCTCACGTTTTGCGCGCCAAAATCGATATGCAACACACCAATATGTTGATGCGGGATCCGCTAATGTATCGTGTCTTGAAAAAAAACCATCATAGAACAGGAAACGACTGGTGTATTTATCCAATGTACGATTGGACACATGGGGAAAGCGATTACATCGAACGTATTTCCCATAGTTTGTGTTCGCTCGAATTTAAGCCGCATAGAGAGCTTTATGATTGGTTTTTAGACCAAGTGGTCGATAACGGTAAATTACGCCCGAAACAACGCGAATTTGCGCGTCTCAACTTGAGTTACACGATAATGAGCAAACGTAAGTTGCTTAAATTAGTGGAAGATAAAGTGGTGACGGGTTGGGATGACCCAAGAATGCCTACCATTTCAGGTTTGCGACGTCGCGGTTATACACCGACCGCCATTAAGAAATTTGTTGAAACGGTGGGTGTTGCAAAACGCGATAATGTGATTGATGTTGCCTTATTGGAATTCTGTATTCGTGAGGATTTAAACAAAACAGCCCCTAGAGTCATGGCTGTTTTAGACCCTGTTAAATTAGTAATCACCAATTATCCTGAAGGAAAAGAGGAGTGGTTAGAAGCCGAAAACAATCAGGAAGACGAAAATGCAGGTTTTAGAAAAGTGCCTTTTTCAAGAGAATTATATATTGAACGTGAGGACTTTAAAGAACAAGCAGGCAGTAAGTTTTTCAGATTACAACTTGGAGGCGAAGTGCGATTAAAGAACGCGTATATCATCAAAGGAGAAAGTGCGGTAAAGGATGATAAAGGAACCATTACAGAAATACACTGTACCTATTCAGAAGATACTTCAAAAAAAGTGAAGGGAACATTGCATTGGGTGTCTATTAAGCACGCGTTGAGAGCCGAAGTGCGTGAATATGATCGTCTATTTATGGATGAAGCGCCAGATTCCCATCCAGAAAAAGACTTTATGGAGTTTATCAATCCGGAATCATTGAAAATTGTAACCGCCTATG
>JBBSLN010000004.1:0-27897 GCA_038255205.1 Flavobacteriales bacterium | reverse complement strand
CCATCCAAGTGTATTGACGTTCATCGCTATTGACAATCATCGGGAAAAAGTTGTGGCCAACTTCGTGGATGATAACTCCCATCATTCCATATTTCACCCGATCGCTATAGTTGCCATCTTCATCTACACGACCATGGTTCCAACAAATCATCGGATATTCCATTCCTTGTCTATCTGCATTCACAGAAATAGATTTATGGTATGGATAATCAAAGGTCATTCTAGAATAGGATTTCAAAGTACTGGCAACAGCTCTGGTAGACCATAATTCCCACAGTGGATTTCCTTCTTTTGGATATAAGGACACCGCCATCACATCTCTATCGCCAAATTTAACGGCCATCATATCCCAAATGAATTTTCTGGAAGACGCAAATGCAAAGTCCCGAACATTTTCGGCATATAGTTTCCAAGTCTTTTTCTCATTCGAAAACTTCTTAGAAGCCGCCTCTGCTTCTGCTTGAGTAACGATGATTACGGGCTTATCATAGGATTTTTTGGCTCGCTCATATCTGTCCATCATTGTTTTGGTGAACACATCTTCGCGATTCATCAATTTACCAGTTCCGTCCAAAACATGATCTGCAGGAACGGTAATATTCACTTCAAAGTTTCCAAATGGCAATGCAAACTCATCGCGTCCCCAAAACTGTGAATTTTGCCAACCCTCCACATCATTGTAAACAGCCATACGAGGGTAGAACTGTGCAATCTCATAGGCGCGGTTTCCATCTTTTGGAAAAAGTTCATAGCCTGAACGTCCTCCATCTTTTAGATGGTCGTTGATATTGTACCACCATTTGATGGCGAATGAGAACTTTTCTCCGGTTTTCAATGGTTCAGGTAATTCCACACGCATCATCGTTTGATTGATGGTGTATGGTAAATTGCTTCCGTTTGTGTCTTTTACTTCCTGAATATTAAAACCTCCATCAAACGGCTCTGTCATATAAGAATTAACAAATGAAGAAGCCATATCGGCTTTTGCAACACCACTTCCTTCAATCAAAGGTGATTTGGTGTCTTTTGCCCTTACGTTTTGGTCCAACTGTAGCCAGAGATATGTAAGATTGTCTGGAGAATTGTTGGTATACGTGATAACCTCATCCCCCGATAATTTGGTGTTTTTATCATCCAACTCAATGTTCATCTTATAATCCGCCTGTTGCTGATAATAGGCTGGTCCTGGTGCTCCGGAGGCGGAACGGAACATGTTGGGAGTTGCAAATTCGTCGTATAACTGACGGAATTTATTAGTGTTAGTGTGTCCTGGTTTTCTCTCTGTCTTTGGAGCATCTTGTGCTATGGCATTAATAGAGATAAAAGCAACTGCCAGGCAGAGAAATTTGAATGTCTTCATGAATAATTTGGAATTAAGAATAGTAGATGAAAAATATATCAATTCTGAAAAAAAGGCTTGATTTTACCTAAAGTTTAACAAACCTTTATCATTTTGGGGAATTAAGATAAAACTTTCGTTTTGTGAATTGATATTGGTCTTTACGATATTTTGTTGGTCTTCGAATACATCAAAAAGCAAGGTATTGACCACTTCAAAAGACTTGATATCACCAACATTTTTGATTTCCAGATAGAAATATACGATGTCGGTTTCGTATTCTTTACCAATAAATGCATAGTCAACCTGTTTTCCATTGATTTTAATCTGAAACTTGTCTTTTAAATAACGTTGCAAATACATATTGACATCTTTGGATTCCTTGCTTTTGGTAAGGACCAAATGCGCGTCATAGCGTTTTCTTAACACGGTTTCCAAATCATCTACAAACAGCCTGGAAACAATTTGCAAGGATTTTTTTTCTTTGACATATTCTATTTCTGTGACACTTACATAGTATTTATGAAGGGTTGTCGCCATTAATAATGGTATCACAAAAGCAAGAAGGAAAATTTTTGATTTTTTCATTTTAAAAATTAATAGTTTCTAAAGGTAATTGGTATTAGACCGTTCAAAAAACAGTCCAAACTAATTCGTTACTGTTTTTTTTCTTGAAGATTGGCATTGTAACTCTCTAATTTATTATTGAGAAATTCCAGAGTTCGAATTTCATTTTTTATCTGACAAATGGTAGAAAACTCGTCATCTTCCAAGCAATAATAGAAAAATTCTTTCCTGTTAGCTTCGGGCAAATCATTATATTCAAAAAATAGTTCCGATAAATTGGATTTTATGGTTTCCAAACATTCGTTCAGGCTCTCCAACTTCATTTGATTCTTGAGCATTTTCGTTCGACCAGAAAAATAATTCAAAATGGGATTCAACGGTACGATTCCTCCGCCTGTAGTTGCTTCATTGTATCTTCTCTGCGCTTGAGTAAAAGGCTTACCCGTATATCCTGGAATTCCCAAATCATAAAAATTAATATCCCGTTTGGCCTCAGAATTTTCGACATCAGATAATAGATTTCCTGTCAATATTTTTCCCAATATCACTTGATTCAGTTCATTGACCAATTCACTCAAATAAATGTTCAGCATTTTGGAATTTATGATGGCAGCATCAATTATAACTTCTTTAGGCTTGTATTTTATGGCCGAAAAAATAATGGTATCATTGTGTTTTCCGGGAATGGTAAAATCACCATTTGAACTCGTTATGGTAAATCGACTCGATGATTTATTGATGACATGGATGCCTTCAATATCTTCATCGTCGACAATTACTTTTCCTCTAATTTCAACAGTTTGTGCAACAGATACATATGAGAAAAGCAAAATAAAAATGACACAAAAACCTCTAGTTCTTTTCACTTTGAGATTTTAAAAACTCCTCACTTTTTTGTGTTAGAAATTCTAAAAATTGCATTTCCTTTCCTTTTTTGAGCAAAGAATAATCCAAACCATGCGATTCCACATAAACCACATATTCCTCAATTTTGTCTTCTGGAATTTTAAAAGTATCCATAATATATCGTGAGCTATAATAATCCCTTAGTCCTGTTGACGACATAGCCAAAATTTCCTCTTTATTTCTTTCCTTTTCCTCTTTACTCGATTTAAAAAGAGGCTTTAACAAAAAACCTACAAGGGCTACGCCATCCATTTGATACCTTATATGATTTTCAGGTCCACGAGCTGCAATATTTTCAACTTTAGATTTGTTGTCATCTGGAAACTCATAGGCAGTGATATCTCCTATTCCAAAATAAATCGCATCTAAATCTGGATTAAACGTTTTAACACTTTCCATGTCAGTGATTAAGTTACCGGTCAAATCATACGGTAAAATGAGGACTTCATCAAGTTTATTTACTTTTTCAACCAAAAAAATAGTCGCTTTTCTCGAGTCGATAATATTCTGGTCAACGGTCACTTCAAAATCCTGGAATTGCAACGCATGCACTTCAAGGACATCGAACAATGCGACATCTATTTTAAATTTTCCATTTTCATCTGTCAGCGTTCCTCTATTTGAAGAAGAATTAAAAATCGTAACATTCTCTAAATCTTCACTATTAACAACAATTTTTCCTGATATTTGAATGCGCTTGATGTCTTGTGAGAATGATAGAATCGTTGCAAAAAAGAATACGAATAAAGGTAATTTTAGTTTCATAATGGTCAGGTTTGATATTTATCTAAATTAGGTCATTCTTATCATAAGAAAAACCCAAACAGATTGTAAAATTTTGTTAAAGCAAGTTATTACTTAAATTTACGAAAAAAAAGACAACCAAAAATTCTTACATAAACAATCTGCACAATGAAACATATTCTTATTGCCAGTACCTCAACAATCCATGGAAGTGGTTATTTAGAATATATTTTGGACGAGCTAAAAGTGTTTTTCAAGAATACCAATGAAATTCTATTCATACCCTATGCACGTCCAGGAGGGATCAATCATAATGATTATACCCAGAAAGCTACTGAAGCCTTTGCTAAAATAGGGAAAACAGTAAAAGGAATTCACGAATTTGACGATGCCAGTGAAGCTGTCAACCAGGCCAAAGGTATTTTTACTGGTGGTGGCAATACGCTTGTGTTGGTCAACCAACTTTATAAAAATCAGTTGCTAATACCCTTGAAAGAGGCTATAAACAATGGAACACCTTATCTCGGTACCAGCGCTGGAAGTAATATTTGTGGTTTAACAATAAATACCACCAATGATATGCCCATTGTCTATCCTCCAAGTTTTAAAACGCTCGGATTGGTCCCTTTTAATATCAATCCGCATTATCTAGACCCTGACCCAAACAGTACACATAAAGGCGAAACACGAGAAACACGGATTAGAGAGTTTCATGCGTTCAATTCGCCACCTGTCGTGGGATTAAGAGAAGGAAGTTGGTTAGATGTGAAGGAAGATTCGATTATTCTGAAAGGCACTTTGCAGGCTCGTATTTTTGAATACAATGAAGAACCTTATGAAGTTGATCCCGGAACTGAATTAAATCTTTTGAAATAAAAAAAATCTCAAAAACAGTGAAGCTTCGTAGCGAAAGACTAAGCTCGATCTCGAAACAACCCGCTTATAAGGTTGAAGTTCTAGCGAGCGAACTACTTTCGTATCTAATCATAAAACACATGCAAATAAATTGCATTCGATAAAATCTTTTAGTATAGTTATTTCAAAAAATCAAACTATCCCATAAAAATAGATTCAATAAAAAAGCGCCTTAATAACTTTTAAGACGCTTTCAATTAATGAGTTTTGTTTTCTAGATTAAGACTCTAAGCCTTCCAAAAAAGCCAAAGCTTCTTTTGCATTGGAAAGTTTAGCATATTTTTCAGCTTTAAACCCTTGTTCAGATTTAACTTCCAAATCTGCTCCTTTTTCAACTAAAAGTTTCAAAATCTCCACTTTGTTGTATTTAGCGGCATACATTGCTGGCGTCATCCCATTCGATTTCTCGTTTACATTTACACCTAATTCAATAAGTTTTTTTACAGTCTCGATGTCACCTTTTACAATAGACATGCAGAATGGGCTTACTGATGGATTTGACTTAATAACTTCCAACACGTTTGAACTGTCAAGTGTTGTGGTGGCATTTAAGTTCAAGATTGAAAATCCTAAAGCGATTGCGGTAATAATGATTGTTTTTTTCATGATTGATGAATTTAAATTAATTGATTTGTTTTTTGATTATACTTAAAAGACGACTTAAATCTATAACTGTTACATCTCAAAATATTTAATTACATTTTTTAACTTTTTAAAAATAAATATATAAAGCCCATAATAAGGTCAATATTTTGTTTGATGGTAGCGTCTAAAAATGACGCGAATTACTTAATTATAAGTATTCTGACATTAAGAATTCGTGATATATCCTCTATCTTTGAACTATAAAACATACTATTATGAACAAAAAAGTCATATTAATGATTCTTGACGGTTGGGGATTATCTCCAGACCCAAAAATCTCTGCGATAGACAATGCCAATACACCATTTATTGATTCCTTATATCACAAATATCCGCATGCCACTTTGAGAACGGACGGACTTAATGTCGGACTTCCAGAAGGACAGATGGGTAATAGCGAAGTGGGACACATGAATCTGGGAGCGGGTCGAATCGTTTATCAGGATTTGGCTAAAATTAATTTGGCAGTGCAAAATCACACTTTAGGAAAGGAAAAAGTACTTTTAGATGCCTTTGAATATGCCAAAACTAATAATAAACCCGTTCATTTTTTGGGATTATTGAGTGATGGAGGTGTGCATTCGCATATCAGTCATTTATTCGGCCTACTAGAAGCTACCGAAGATTTTGGTCTACAAAAAGTATTTATTCATGCCTTTACAGACGGTCGCGATGTCGATCCTAAATCTGGCTTTGGTTTTGTTACAGAACTGGAAGAACACATTGCAAATACACACGCCAAGTTAGCCAGCATTACTGGTCGTTATTATGCAATGGACAGAGATAAGCGCTGGGAACGTGTAAAATTGGCTTATGATGCCATTGTGAATGGCGTTGGAGACCAATCAACGAATGCAACGCAATCCATCGAGAAAAGTTACGAAAACGACGTCACTGATGAGTTCATTAAGCCAATTGTGATGTTAGATGAAAATGAAGACACTCTTGCCACCATCAAGAATGGTGATGTCGTCATCTTTTTCAACTTTAGGACTGATAGAGGTCGCCAATTGACCGAAGCTTTATCTCAATATGATTTTCATGAGCAAAATATGCACAAACTCGATTTGTATTATGTGACCATGACTAATTATGATGATAAATTCACAGGCATAAAAATCGTTTTTGAAAAAGATAATCTCACAGAAACTTTGGGCGAAATCTTGGAAAAGCATCATAAAAAACAGATACGCATTGCCGAGACTGAAAAATATCCACACGTTACGTTTTTCTTCTCCGGAGGAAGGGAGCTACCGTTTATGGGCGAAACCAGAATTTTGAGAAATTCTCCCAAAGTAGCCACGTATGATCTAAAGCCCGAAATGAGTGCTTATGAATTGCGAGACGCTCTCATCCCAGAACTCAAAAAAGGTGAGGTTGATTTTGTATGTCTCAATTTTGCGAATGGCGATATGGTTGGGCATACAGGTGTCATGGCTGCAGCGATTAAAGCCTGTGAAGCCGTTGACATATGCGTTAAGGATGTTGTCAATGCCGCATTAGAAAACAATTACACCACTTTACTGATTGCTGATCACGGCAATTGTGAAACGATGATAAATCCTGACGGTTCTCCAAATACCGCTCACACCACAAATCCTGTTCCCATCATTTTAATTGATGGTGAATTAAAACAAATCAAAGATGGTGTTTTGGCTGATTTAGCACCAACAATCCTGAAATTGCTTGGAATTGAGCAACCAAAAATTATGACGCGACACACGCTAATAGATTGATCTAATGAAAAATTATTTATTGTATTTTTGCAACTCTAAAAAACGCATTGATGAATTTTCATGATAAATTAATTATTGGAGTCGATTTTGATGGCACTATTGTGGAAGATGCTTTTCCAAAAATAGGCAAGCCAAGAATTTTTGCGTTTGAAACACTCAAAAAACTTCAAGAAGACGGGCATCGTCTTATTTTGTGGACCTACAGAAGTGGCGTAAAACTTGACGAAGCGGTCAAATTTTGTGAAGACAATGGCATTATTTTCTACGCGATCAATAAAAGTTTTCCAGAAGAGCAATTCGACTTTACAAAAAGTAGAAAAATCTACGCTGACCTTTATATAGATGATAGAAATATCGGAGGTGTGCTTGGTTGGGGAGAGATTTATCAAATGATTACAAAAGAAGAACCAGATCCAGCGGCTTTTAAGAAAAAAAGCGGCGGTTTCTTTTCCTTTCTAAAATAATAGCATGATTATACAAAAAACACTCGAAGAAATAGAATTGATGCGTGACAGCGCTTTAGTGGTCTCCAAAACTTTAGGCATGCTCGCCAAAGAAGTAATACCAGGAGTTACAACTTCTAAATTAGATAAAATGGCCGAAGAATTCATACGTGAACAAGGTGCCATTCCTGGATTTTTAGGACTCTATGATTGTCCTTCAACTTTACTATGCAGTACCAATGAAGCCGTTGTTCATGGGTTGCCTACCAATGTTCCGTTAAAAGAAGGTGATATCGTATCGATTGATTGTGGTGCCATTAAGAATGAGTTTTATGGCGACCATGCGTATACATTTGAAATCGGTGAAGTTGCTCCTGAAACTCGAAAATTGCTTCAAATCACTAAAGAATCGTTATATGTAGGAATTCGAGAGTTGAAAATCGGGAATAGAGTTGGTGATGTTGGGTATGCCATTCAGAATTATTGCGAATCTCAAGGTTATGGAGTTGTTAGAGAACTCGTTGGTCACGGGTTGGGAAAAAAGATGCACGAAGATCCAGAAATGCCTAATTATGGTAAACGAGGTCGTGGTAAAAAATTCATTGAAGGAATGGTTGTGGCGATTGAGCCCATGATTAATTTGGGAACCCATAAGGTGAAGCAATTAAATGACGGCTGGACGATTGTGACTTTGGACGGAAAACCAAGCGCCCATTTTGAGCATGATGTTGCTATTGTCGATGGGAAGCCAGAAATTCTTTCGACCTTTGCGTATGTGTATGAAGCCCTGGGAATTTTTTCTGATGAGGAGGATGAATTTAGGAAGAAAGCTATGGTGCTTTAATTATTTGGACACGATTTTCACGAATTTACACTAACTTATTCTCTCAAAATTAGATTAAACAAAAATGCAGGAGAGCCTAATTTACAAAAAGGAATCTTATAAGGTTATTGGTATTTGTATGGAGGTGCATAGGGAATTGGGCAAGGGTTTTAACGAGATTGTGTATGGTGACGCCTTGGAAATTGAGTTTATTGACAATAACGTAAACTATTCAAGAGAGACGAAATATGCAATTAGTTATAAAGACAATATTTTGCCACATCAATATAAAGCAGATTTTATAATCGACGATAAAATTGTACTTGAAATTAAGGCAATTGAATGTTTGACTTCCGCTCACATAAAACAAACATTAAATTATTTAGCTGTTTCAAAATTAAAACTTGGTCTTCTAATTAATTTTGGAAAAGATAGTTTGAAATATAAAAGAATCGTTCTGTAATGATTAGTGCAAATTCGTGAAATTCGTGTCAAAAAAACTCTTCAAATTTATACTCAACACAATTCCAAGACCCATACTAATTAGGTTAAGCTACGTCGCACGACCCATTCTTGCATTTTTTCTCAAAGGAACCGAATTTACAGACCCCATCGATGGCAAAAGCTTCAAATCGTTTTTACCTTATGGTTACGGCAATCAACGAAATAATGTATTGTCACCTTCCACATTGTCTTTAGAACGTCATCGCTTGCTTTGGTTATATCTACAAAACGAAACAGATTTCTTTACAGTTCCGAAAAAAGTACTGCATTTTGCGCCAGAACAGGCCTTTTACAAACGGTTTCGAAAGATGACACGTCTCGATTATGTCACAACCGATTTGAATTCGCCGTTGGCAGACGTCAAGGCAGATATTTGCAATCTTCCGTTTAAGGACGACGAGTTCGATATCGTTTTATGCAATCATGTTTTAGAGCACATTCCCGATGATACTAAAGCTATGAAAGAATTGTATCGCGTTATGAAACCTGGAGGATACGGTATTTTTCAGATTCCGCAGGATTTGAGTCGTGAAAAAACTTTTGAAGACAATTCCATCACTGACAGAAAACAGCGCGCAGAAATCTTCGGACAATACGACCACGTTAGAATCTATGGTCGTGATTATTTTGATAAACTTCGAAGTGTTGGTTTTAAAGTCGAAGAAGTTGATTATACCTTAAAATTACCTGAAGCAGACGTAACGAGATTTTGTCTGGCGAAAGGTGAGATTATTCCTGTGGTGAGAAAATAGGCTGTTTCGCAGAGATACGCAGAGAAAACACAGAGATTCACAGAGACATTTATGAGAACTCATGATTATTCTTTTGGAAAATCATTTAATGACAAAGTCTCCAATTCGCCTTTATCATTTTCAAATATCAAAAAAACTTTCAATTCTAAATGTTCTGCTAAAAATTGTTTGACCTTTTCAATGCCCATTGCTTTAAAAGCCGTAGCATATCCATCAGCCGTCATACAATCTTCGGCAATGACCGAAATACTTAATAGATTGGTCATACTTGGATAACCCGTTTTTGTATCGATGATGTGCGAATAACGGTTCCCTTTTTCGTCTGTTTTGTATTTTCTATAAGTCCCTGAAGTTGCCATCGCTTCATCGTGTAATGAAATGGCCTTCATAATAGACTGCGTGCCATCAAAATGTGGCATCTCCACGCCTACTTTCCATGGTTTTTCCTTTTCTATATTTTTACCTTTGCAGCGAATTTCCCCTCCTATTTCTACAATGTAATTTTCTATCTTATTTTTTTCCAAAAATTCCGATATGACATCGACTCCATACCCTTTCGCAATGGCATTGAAATCCAAAAATGCATTCATGGGCTTTATGATTTTATTCTCTCTCAATTCAACGCGATTAAAACCAACAGAGTGCATCAAACTGTCGATTTTCAAGCTGTCCAGATTCTGTATTTTACCTTCCGGCCCAAAATCCCAAGCGTTGACCATGACACCGATGGTTGGGTCAAAAGCACCTTCGGTATAGCGATAAATTTCCTTTGACTTATTGAATACTTTGACAAAATGGGCATCGACCACTACATCTTCATTTCTATTAACTTTAGAAATATCGGAGTCCGTTTGGTACGTGGACATTGATTTGTTGATGACATAGAACAAACTGTCGAATTGCTTTTGAAAATCTAGGTCTTCCTCATAAAAATATTGAATGGAATAGGCCGTTCCAAAGACTTCACCATTGAGTTTTGCGTTTTTGGGTTCTTGTTTACAGGAAAAAAATAGGGTAATAATTGTTAATATTATTAAGACTCGCATCTCGACTACGCTCGAAGTGACAGGCTCGTCAACGCATAAAGTCTTGGCTCTTTGTTCTTGCATCTTGATTCTTAATTCAAATTTGTTTCAATCACTTGTAACCCGTTGTATTCAATCAAATACTCTTCATTCAAATAAACTGGTAAATCCTCGCCATTCGGATTGCCCAAGCCCACACCAGCGTATAACACTTTGGAGTCCTGTTCACGTGCGTGTTTTTTGAAACTTTCCATCCAGATAACATCGTAATTATTGGGGTTTTCTGGAAGTATAACAGCTCTTACTATAACCAAAAAATATTGCTTGTTTTTATCCATGCATACAAATTGCGGATGTTTTTTAAGTTTGCTGTTAATAGCAATAAACTCAAAACCACGCTTCTCTAAATCCTTACCGACTTCATTCATCGCGAGGTTGTGGAGTTCTTGTTTTGTAAGTGCTTTGCTCATTGTGCAAAAATACAAAATGAGAAAAAGATTATAGCTTTCGTGTGAATGAAATATTTAAATCTCACAAACCTCGAATCATAAAGAGGGTAATTGGACACAGGTATTAAGGCGTCTTTTTCCAAATGATACAAGGATAAATAGAGTTGTATTCGAGGTTCTTATTATCTTTTTAGTGCTTTATTTGACTCGTTGAAACTGAAACGACACACTTACAAATGCGGAAAATAAAATTTGGAATATTAAAAGCTTCTCCATATTAACAATGACTCTTTTTTGAATAACTTTCTTAATCATTAGAGAAAATTGCTTAATTTTAAGAATTGACTATCTGAAACAAATTAAATCACTTATTTTCATATAGTTCCAAACACCAACCAAACTACTAACCTAATTTACCTCTACTTAATTGTAAAGACTAGTGATCGACCAATTTCGGTCAATCCGAAGATTTTGGTTGATTAAAAAACTGAAAATATTCTTTTACTCTTAATAAAAAATAAATTTAATAACCCATAAAAGTCAAAACCTATGTCAACCAAAACAAATAAATGGACCAAAGAAGAGTTTCACACCTATATTTTGCTAATCTGCGCAAATGCAGATTCTGATGAGACGGAAGAAGAAATTGACCTCATAAAAAGAAAGGTCTCTACAGAAACTTTCGAGAGAATACATGAGGAATTCACTGCAGATTCTGAAGATGAGCGTATCGAAAAAGTGGACGATAATATCCATCTACATGACTATACAAATATAGAAATGGCACAGCTTCGAAGAGAAATGTATGAGATTTTCTTTGCTGACTGCGATTTTAAGATGATGGAGCGCAACCTCGATCGCATTTTTGATAACATACTTTATTGATTATTTTGGAAGGAAAATCGCAGGTATTCAAACATGTAAAACAGTCAATGTTATTTAGGCATGGAAATTTAACAAAGGACTAAAAATTAAGAACTAGAATTTAATTCCTCGGTTCTTATGGGTCAATTGTTTTCTTTTTAAAAGTATAACTTATACCTGCCATTATTAAGGTTGTTTTCAAATCGTACGATACCTCACTGCCAGGAACGGCTCCATAGGGTGGAAAATCGTTGACTAAAAATGGGTTATTGATAGGACCCGAAGTCTTTCCACCACTGGTACCGTAATGGAACACAGCCTCGAGGTTTATTCTAGAACTGGCCATATAACTAAAACCAAACTGATAGGCATGTTTGATAATAGCCGTTGACAACAGATTAAAAAATGCCACATCACTTTCTATGGGGTTGGAGCTATAGGTATAACCAATACGCAGAGGTAATTTTTCTATACCCTTATATTGAATGCCTGCAGAAATAACACTCATGTTTTTCCACCCAAAACCCAAGGCGGTTCCCGTTGGTGACCAGCCCACTTCTGCCAAGCCCTCTGCATTTTCAAAATCCACAAAGCGATAATCCAATGCAATATCAACAACGTTTTTTGAATATCCCAAACCAATGGAGATAATGGACGGGTAGTTGATTTCGATGGAATTATTGGAAGTCGTTCCGTCCAAATACGTATTTTCCAATTCGAGATCGCTAAAATTGAGTTTTGTTTTATAGGCAACACCGGCCTTAAATCCAGATTTTGAATCGAAAAACACCCCAAATTGAGCTCCAATTGCAGTAGCAGTCGCCTTGTCGGATGATGGATATCCTGCTTGTGTGGGCACTGCTGTTGGGTTTGGCATAAGTTCCAATCCTGACAGATTGAAATTGGGTGCCACTCCGATAGAGAATTTATCTGATAACTGATATGCATAGGTCAATCCTATTTGCAAAATTGAATAATCGGATTCTATACGTCCCAAGCCACCAAATTGCTGTGGTAAATTGATGGGATTGGTGGTGCTTTCTGGAAAAGTAACGCCAGCGCCACTGATACCAAAGGCTGAAAATCCAAAAGTATGTTTGCTCCCTGCTTTTCCGTAAACAAATGCCAACGATGGTAAAGGTACAGAAGGTCGGTCTCCCTCTGTAGTACCACTGATGAAATTACCTGTTGGCATCCCATTGCCATCAAATTCGGGAACCGAGGAAAATAATTCTGATGAGGTGGAGAACAATCCTATGTCCAACTTTAAACTGGTTTCATCAAAAACAGATATGGCCGCAGGATTCCATTGTAAAGCCCCGGCAATATCAATTGGTTGTCCTGTGGCTGCACCGCCCATGGACCAATTGACCGATCCAACACCCTGAAGCACATGGCCATTCTGACCGAAAACAAATGTTGATGAAATTAAAACAAGACACGTAAAAAGGTTGGTTTTCATAATTATCTATATTTAAAGTTTATAGTTAGTTTACCCAACATAATGATGAAGAATGAAAACAGAAGATCAAAGGGACATTTACAATTAATTTCTATTTTAGGTCATTCAGCAGACGGGTTTTCATTAATCATTTTATTCGATTCGACAAAATACATGTCCATTAACCCCTTGTTCTTGCCTTCAATCTTTCCGCGATAGGTCAGCTCAAAAAAACCATTTGTTAAGTTATAGGTCTCCTTGGACACATTGATTCTTCCTGGATGGGATTGTTGTTCCATTCTAGCCGCGACATTAACCGTGTCTCCCCAAATGTCATATTGAAAGCGCTTTAGTCCGACGACACCTGCGATTACCGGTCCCGTATGGATTCCTATGCGCATTTCCAATTTTTCCTCTTCCACCGAATTTTTGTTTTCTTCATAAATGCATTGCTGCATCTCAATGGCGGCTTTGACCATGTTGTTGGCTGCTTCCTGCGTATTTCCTTGAAGACCTCCCGCAGCCATATAGGCATCTCCGATGGTTTTTATTTTTTCCAAATGGTATTTCTGCATAATGGCATCGAAGGCACTAAAATAGAAATCAATCTTTGAGATTAGTTCTTCTGGAGTCAGCCGTTCTGAGATTTTGGTAAAGCCTTTGATATCGGCCATAAGTACTGTAACCCCTTCAAATTTTTGAGCAGTCGTTTTTCCTGTTCTTTTCAGCTCAGCGATGGATGCTTTTGGCAATATGTTTTCCAACATTTCATCCACAACACCCTTTTCTGCAGTTATGGCCTGAGTACGCTCCATTATTTGGGTTTCGAGACTATCATATAGGTAGGCGTTGTCCAACGAGATCGCTACTTGAGAAGAAATTATATTCAGCATATTCACTTTTCTCTCATCGAAAATACCTACCTGCGAATAATTTTCAAGATAGAGCACTCCAAAAATCACCCCTTGTTTAAGAATTGGATAGCAAATGACGGACTTGGGACTATGGGTAGTAAAATATTTTGTCGCACTGTATTCTGGAATTAAAGCTGGTTGATTCAATATCAAATGGGTTTTGACCCGCATCACATATTTGACGATATTCATTGGCAAATGTTCACTGTCGGCCTCTTCAGGAACGGTTTCTATACCACCGTTTGAAGTGTATTGCGCTTTGACAATCAATTCAGTTCGGTTTTTCACGAGCAAACTTCCTTTATCTGCTCCGCTATACTGAATAATGACTTTCATAAGTTGCTCTACAAGGCCATCGATATCCTTTGCACTTTTAACAGCTTGTGTGGCCTGTATGATTAAGCTCAAATCCATTCCTCCCACTAGGTTGTGCTGAGACTTTTTGTTTTGCTCAATCAATAAACTATCTTTAAATATATCCTTAAAGTCTTGCTCCAAATTTTTGACTTTAGCCAAAGCACCCCATTGATGGTAATCCTTTCGCGCAGTTTTAAGATAGGTTTCTGCCATGATACGATTGCCCAGAGCATATTGTTTCCTACCTGCCAATTCTCCTGCAAGCGCCTTGTAATTAATAAATCCATAGGATTCTGCACTCAAAATTGCCTTTTCATAAAATTGATTGAAAAGATTTGATTTTTTATTCATTGTGGCAAATTCCGCTGCTGCCAAAAGATACTGAGGCTCAAAATTATCCGGACAAAGCTCTGACCATGTTTTTAAATTTTTGAGGTGTTTCTTTGCCAATTTATTCAAATTTTTATCTGTTGATACGTTGTCGCGGAATGCAGCTGAACAAATCAAAATGGCATAGAAGTTATACTCTGCAAATTCATAACGTTGTTGTACAAAATCAATATGTTTGGAAGCATTCAAATAGACCTCCAATGCTTCTTGGAAATGTCCGAACATGAACAATGTTTGCATATAGGCGACATGGATGTCCGCAACAACCGAGAAATTCATTAAAGATATAGCTTCACGGATTCTTTCAGGTGCGTTGTAATCGGCACCCATCACAAGTGTATCTTCATCAATCCCAATCAAACAACGGATGGCGTAATAATAACATTCCAAAAAATGTTGGGTCTCTGCATCCTTTCTTTTTTCGGTAACGTCCAAATAATTTTCATATGATGACAGCACTTCTTCCAATTTGAACCCCAAGACAAATTTGGAATGTAGGTAAACAAAAATCGCATAGCCGGCAAAGATGGGATCGCCGTTTGCATAAGCACCATTTTCAACTTCCAAAACGGTATCGAGATCTGGTCTTACCGGTTCTGTCCAATGATGGACAAAATTGAAATAGGACAACCTGACCTTCCATTTGAGTGCCGTATATCCTAATTTGTTATTGAGATCCATGGCTAAATCAGCAAGTTTTTTTCCCATGGTATATTTGCCGAACAACTGTGAAATCATCATGCCATAGCCAATATAGCAAAAGGAGGAAATGCCATTATTACCATATTTCAAGGTTGCAAAAAACATGCGCATAATGTTCCAGCCGAATAGTTTTTGGTCATATTGATAAATGGTGGGTGCCATGGCGAGGAGAAATTCCTGAAACCGAATTCTTTCGTCATCCTTCATCAAAGGCCTTTCAAGCATGCTCGGAATTTTTCGTTCTGGCAATAGGAACTTTGCTTTTAGTATATCCTTCAATAACAAGAACATAATCACTGCTTTTTTGCTTGGGATCTTAATCCCATAAAGTGCATAACCAATTCGGCCCGCTTCAAGAGCTTCCAGTTTTTTATCCTGGATGTTATAGAGATAAACTTTGGTAAACAACGTATTCAGCCTATCTAAATTGGTCTTGCACGCCCCATATAATATATCAAGAGCTGCCTCTGCTTCATCATATTGTCCATTCAAATAAAGACACTCGGCTTGATGTAAATAGATGTCATACATAATTGCATACGCATCCTCAAATGACACATGCGATTTCGCAGAATTAAAATAATCAATGGCAGATTGATAGGCCGACGCACTTTTGGCCTTTAAACCGGATCTATAATTATAATACACCAATAAATCCCGCTCTTCTTTATTGTCAATCAATTTTTCACAAGAATTATAATGATGTGCCATTACAAAGGATTCCTCTTCCAATTGTTGTTCTATCATCGTCTCAACCTTAATCCTAGCAGCCTTCAAATTCAAAAGTTCCAGCTCTTCTGATGCTACCAATACTAGACAAGCCTGCCGAATACGATCATGGGCGAACTTAAATCGTGTGTTGTCAAAAGTTGAAAGTTCAGTTTCCTCAACATTGGAAATCATCTTAAAAAAAGCATCCACCTTTTCATCCAGTGAAATCAAATAACCCGAATTAATGGCTACTGACAAAGTATTGGCAACGGAGTTCATTTTTTTATTTGCCAAAAGTGAAAGAATCCTAAGATCGAAAACATCAGCAATACAGGCGGCGATTTTGAGCAGGGATTGCAATTCAGGCTCTAAATTCTTGATTTTTTTTACCAAAAATTCAATGACATTCTCAGAAGCGGACTCTTGCATTATGGCGTTTTCATCAAATTCCCAAACACCGTCATCGTTGCGTATAAGTTTATGTTCTTCGAATAAAGCAGTTAGCAGCTGCAATATAAAAAAGGTATTTCCACCAGATTTTTGATACAATATCTCGGATAATTTCTTCTCCTTAGCAATTGGATCATGAAGCGTTTTAGCGATTAACTCATTAGTCTCTTGTTCTGTGAAAGTTGAAATATGAATATCACGGATATTGGTCCATTGTTCAATTTTCTTGATGGTTATCGCTAATGGATGTGTGGGATCTACTTCATTGTCGCGATATGCACCTATAAACAAAAAATTCTTAATGCTCTCGGTCATCAAAAGCAGCTCCATGAAACGGATGGAAGCAATGTCTGCCCATTGTAAATCGTCCAAAAACAGAATAAGTGTATGCGTATCGGTTGTGAATGTCTTGAAAAAATTCAAGAATGTTTGTTGGAATCTTCTTTGGGTCTCATCAGGTGGTAAATCGTCGACTTTTGACTGAAACCCCATAATTGCCTCAAATTCGGGAATCACCTCAATCATAATGGCAGCATTATCCTGTAATGAATTTTTTAATCTTGCACGCCAATACTCAATGGTATCATCATCCTCTTTCAATAATTTGGTAACGAGACCGCTGATAGCATTCAATAAGGCACTGTAAGGGCTGTTTCTTTGAAGAATATCAAACTTGGAGACAATCATTGGTACATTGTCAGTAAGTTTATTATGATAGAATTCTTCTACAATACGCGTCTTGCCCACTCCAGAATAACCACTTATCAAAACCGTCTGCTTTTTCCCTGTCTTAGAAAGAGAATAAGCATATTCAATAGCTTCCAATTCTATTTTTCGCCCAATCAGTTGAGATGTAGGAAGTATTTTTATCACTTTATCTTTTAATCCAGGTTTAAAGGCTTTATTTGAACCAAAGAAGGAATGTGCTATTTCCAAATCATGCAATAATCCTTCGCTACTTTGATATCTCTCTTCAGAGGATTTAGCCAAAAGCTTGGAAACAATAGAGTCCAATACGGCAGGAATGGTTACATCCACACTTTTTGGGGATGCAATGGTTAATGCAAGATGAGAATGGATAATTTCAATTGGATTTGTGGATCTAAATGGTACTTCGCCTGTTAGCATTTCATAAAAAATTATACCCAAAGAATAGTAGTCAGATCGATGATCGGTTATTTGACTGGTTCTACCCGTTTGTTCCGGACTGATATAGTGCAGTTCCGAGGGTTGGGCGCTGCTGTAGGTGTCAGGTGGTTCTTGCTTATGAACCCTTGTCGCTCTTCGAAGGTCGCCGATTTTAAAATAGTGAGATTCTGTGTGCAATAGGAACGTGTCAGGATTGCAATTTCGTAATATCCAGCCACGGGACTGAAACTCGGTCAGGACTTTTGTAATGTGTCTTGCAATTTCAAGGAAATGCTCTGGACAAAGTTTTTTATGCTCTTTCAAATATGACCGTAACGAGATGCAATCAAAATTCTGATAGAGAACGCCTGTTTGTTGCCCAAGTTGAATGACTTCAATAGGTTCTAAAATAATATCCAACTTTAGTTCCTTAGCCAATTTCACACCGCTTTTCAGCGAAGCAATACCTTGATCATTGATATGGTAAAATTTCTTTAATAAAAATGGGTTCCCTGTCTCCTTGCATTCTACCTTGTGCAAGGAATAGTAATCGTTTTCAACAAGTGTTTCTATATCCCTATAATCCAAAATCAACTAGGATTGTATTTAAAAATCATTCTCTCCGGGGATTTCAAAATCCTCTCCGGAAACGGCTCTTGCGGTCTGCAAACCAGACATAACGGTCGCTTCAATGCAGCCTGCGTTGAACCCATTGTCAATCCAATCGCCGGTAATATAAAGGTTATCATAGCCGTTTTCATGTGTTTTGAGCCTATACTTAGAGCTATCCGTAAAGGACATCACATAGAGTTCGGTAGGGTCAATATTCGCCCTGAAATATTGAGCATCGAATCTTTGCTGTCCCTTACCATTATTCAAATCAACCAATTGGTTAAAATCGAATGAATTTTGACCTTGCCAGATTTTCGGCCAAATATGTTTGGTCAATTTCTGGACATAATCCAAAGCTATACTTTTCGCCATCTCTGTCTGCTGTGCCGGAAAATCATTATCATCAAAATTTCCATTCTCAGCGTTTTTCAATATTTGGTCTGCATATGGCGCCGGGGTCGGACCACAAAAATAAGCGATGCTTTCTGGTTTATTATCCGCAGGCCATGATTCCCTACTAATCAAATCACTCATATCACAGTAGGTGTCATAGGGTTCCTGATATGAGCCCAAAAGTCCCAAACCGTCATTGGTAAAAGGCCAACCGAGATTCGTGGCATTGGGTTTAAGCCACATCTGATAAGCTACAGTTGATATTGGAATAACCTTGGCCACCATATTTTGCCAAGCCGGGTTATTGTCAATTAGTTCTTTTGCAACTGTGGGAAGAGCACCAATGGAAATACCCAAAATCACGATATCAAAGTCTTTATGAAGATTCAATGTTTTATTGGGAATTCCAGAATTCCAATCCGAATAATACGATTCAAGGTTCACATTATTGGTTTTGATTTCATCGCCCTGTTCAAGAAATTTATATAAAGGTTCACTTGGCCATGAAGGAAGGTTGTTGACCGTGATAAATGGTTCATAATTGGGATATTCAGATTTTAAAGAGGCCTGAACCTGAATGGTAATACTTGAAATATTCTTTTTGCCAGTATCCAAACCTAATTTAAGGACTCTGTTAAAAAATTCAAACTTTACACCTCTCGCCTGAAGGACCTCAAACATTGGAGCTGTAATGACATCACCCATACCAGCCATCATCCTATAATAAACGTAACCTTTAAAAGTCAATGACATTCTGAGTAATCCCCGAAGTGCTGTGCCTGCCTCAAATGTATATTGTTTGCTGCCACCAAAGACCAAACCGTAGACTCCTTGTACAACGGTCGAATTCAATGTGACCTCAGCAGCATTATGTAATGCCAGCCAATCTCTGTAATCAATATTATTGATCACATCAAATCCTTCCGTGATCACTTTGTCCTTGATCATTCCCATGATGGTCACTACCGCCATGTCCGCCATAATAAAGTAGCGTCTCAAATCGGTATTTACCATCAATAAACCCTTGGAAATTACTTCTATCCAGTGCTTGAACTCAGTCAGCACACTGTGCAATAGATTATGGTTGCCACTCTTTGCCAAGGCTATGGCACCATGAATCACATAACTTCCTATATCCTCAAAATCTTTATCGGCCACATGCAAAATTCCATCCATCATTCTTAACAGAAGTCCATGATGCTCTGTCTTTTTGTGCATCTGTATGTTTTGTATGACCTGGGGTGATTTGTCAACCTGGTAATCCTTATGGACAATTCTCAACCATTCAAGAATTTTGTAAATATATTCTCCGGGTGTTGGATGTGCTTCACCGTATCCCGGTGTTTGCCCATTTGAAGGTATCTTGAAAGGCCAATGCAGCCATTCGCCATTGATTTCTTCCTCTAGGCATATCATATCATACCCAGTAAACGCTTCCTGCCATGTAGCCAAGGGCATTCCTTCTGCACGATTATTTTCCTTATAACAGTCCTGAATCATGTTGAAGGCATTGTCATAAAATCCAAACCATAAGTGTAGCCCGTGTTCTTCAATTCTATCTGCTGCCGCTTGATTCCTACCGCTAACTCCTTTCCCACCAAGGCGCCAGCCCATGTGATATACGGTAATGTCATATTTTTGTTTCCAGTCAGGGTCGGATGTGAGTTTATAAACTGAAGAAAGTGATCCGATACCACCTCCCAAAACAGCGATTTTTTGTAGTGCCATGTTTTAATATTTTATAAATTTAGCGTAGGATAAGGACCATTCGTATTCCAATCTAAAGCTGCCCATAGGTTGCTCTAGAATGCTTGGAGAACTGATTGTGGTTTTAGGCAAATAAGATGAACTTTGGTTGATCATCTGTAAATCGAAAGGGATGATATATGCATTTAGATAATCTACTTTGTAAATTGACGTGATATAACCCAATTCTCCATATTCCAAAACAGGTAAATTGAGAATTGGTGTTATGGACTCGAAATTGGAAATACTGCTTCCAATCACAGCCATACCTGACAGCAAAAATTGAGATGTGAAATAGTTTTGACGGGTGATTTCATGGCTCACATTAAACTGTGAACCTTCTATGTAAAAATGCGCCATTTCCTTATTGAACTCCCAAAAAATCCTACCTCCCAAAACTGCAAGTATGCTATCTAAATACAAAACGGGTAGAAAACAGAAAGGCCCTTCAGATTTATAGGGCTCATCACGAAACTCCACATAGGGCAGCATGACGATGAATTCATTATAGTGAAGACTGAGATCGAGGTGTTTATCTTTCGCAATCTTTTCCAAGAACGGATTGGAATGAAGCCAAGTATCGTTGAACATCAATAATATAGGATGCTGTCCTTCTGGAGTATAATCTTGTAGTGCCAATTGTAAATCTGGTGGCAATAAGTCTTGGGCGAAATCGCTAGCGACACTGATTAAAGAGAAACGCCCATCACATCGTCCGAAAAGAGGTTCTGCTTGCAACACTTTTTCGTTTACAGAATCAATGGCAACAGATATATTGCTGGTAGCGCTCATAGTACAGTTGGTTAATATGACCCAAAAAAATAATTTTTAGGTCTAATTTTATAACCATAAGCGATTAGTATATAAGCAGTAGCATTGGTATATATAAAAGTAGACAAAAAACTTGATTCGTGGATATATCTGGGGATTTTTTTATTGATCACAAATCAATGTTGGCTACACAAACAGAATTTTCAAAATAAAACAAGGTTATTTTACTTCGAATAATGTCAATAATATTAAAATCACACTTTGGAAGAAGTTGATGTTAAAAGATTTTAAATTATGCGCGAGGTATTTCTAATTTTAGTATCTTGATAATTTTTAAGTTTTAATTCCGATGTTATGAGTACACCAAAAAGATTGGACCACGCAATTTCTAAATTATACAATGCCTTTCACAATAACACCTTGCATCCAGAATGCTGCCAGCAATGCGCTGTAGGGAATATTCTCGACAATAAGGACAGTTGGAAGCATTTAAGCGACCATCATGGTTCTCTTAACTTGAATTATGTTGGTATAGTGAATCAGAAGTTTGGGAAACGATTTAACGGCTACACACCTCAAGAATTATTACAAATTGAAGCTCGCTTTTTAAAAGGCTGTGGCTATGCATTACCGCTTCACCATATAGCTAAAAAGCCTAAAAACCCGAAAGACAAAGACATTCTCTTCAAAGGCCTATCGGAAACAATTAAATTCCTATGTGAGTTGGATGGTGTCAACAATGTGATGGATTATTCGAAATTGTTTGAGATTGAAAATGAAAAACCTCGTTATTCTTTGAGTGAAGTGGTGGCATAAAAAAACCCAACACTTTCGTATTGGGTCTATAGTTTTTATAGCTTAAGGCGATTATCGCCTAGCCTCCAAAGTCATCAAAACGGATGCTCTCATCTGGTATTCCAAAATCTTCTCCCATTTTTTGAACCGCTTGGTTCATTAACGGTGGACCACAGAAATACAATTCAATATCTTCCGGAGCCTCATGATGGTTCAAATAATTATCAATCACACAGTTATGAATGAAACCTATAAAACCATCTCCTGAAGCATCAATATTTTCTTTTACTTTCCAGTTATCTTCTTCCATCGGTTCAGACAATGCCAAATAGAATTTAAAATTAGGGAAATCGCGCTCCAATTCACGGAAATGCTCAAGGTAGAACAACTCACGCTTTGAACGCCCGCCATACCAATAGGTTACTTTACGGCCCGTTTTTAAGGTTTTGAACAAATGATACAAGTGCGAACGCATTGGTGCCATCCCTGCGCCACCACCAACGTATAACATCTCAGATTCAGACTCATTGATGAAGAATTCGCCGTAAGGTCCAGAAATAACTACTTTATCACCTTTTTTCTGATTGAAAATGTAAGAAGATGCAATACCAGGATTTACAGACATCCAATCACCTTTTGCTCTGTCAAATGGAGGTGTGGCAATACGCACATTCAACATAATCTCACGTCCTTCTGCTGGGTAAGAAGCCATTGAATACGCTCTTTCGACAGTTTCAGTGTTTTTCATCACTAAAGGCCATAATTTGAACTTATCCCATTCCGCTTGAAATTTATCTGGGGTTTCGTGCTCTTCTGGATGTGCTGTGATGTCCATGTCTTCAAACTTCACTTCGCAAGGTGGAATTTCAATTTGGATATAACCACCAGCTTTGTAACCCATATCCTGTGGAATCTCAACAACAAACTCTTTGATGAAAGAAGCCACATTGTAATTGCTTACAACCGTTGCATCCCATTTTTTGATTCCGAAAACTTCTTCAGGAATGGTGATTTCCATGTCTTGCTTTACTTTCACCTGGCAAGACAAACGTGCACCATGTTTTAACTCGCTACGAGAAAAATGAGGTGTTTCCGTCGGAAGTGCTTCACCGCCACCAGATAATACATGGCACTCACATTGAATACATGTTCCACCGCCACCGCAAGCTGATGGCAAGAAGATTTTATTGTTTCCTAACGTTGAAAGTAAACTTCCCCCCGAAGACACTTCAATTGTTTTTTCACCATTAATCGTAATTTTTACGGGTCCTGATGGTGATAATTTTTGTTTCACAACCAATAACAGCGTCACTAACAATAGTGTGATTATTAAAAATGCCGCTACTGTTGCTATGACGGTTCCTAGTGTTCCTGCTACTAATAAAATCATATTATTGGTTTTCTTTTAAAGTGTTAGCAATACTTTGGTCAGCTTCATCAACCAAGATTTTCGAATCTGCTTCTTTTAGTTGTATATGAGAAATTTCTTTATCGCCTTCTTGCACTGTTGTTCCCTTTGTTACTTCAGCATCATCACCACCTGTTAACATACCTCCAAAACTCATAAATCCGATAGCCATCAATCCTGTAATAATAAAAGTAATTCCCAAACCTCTTAATGCTGGAGGCACGTTGGAATATCTAATTTTTTCACGAATTGCCGCAATTGCCAAAATGGCCAAAAACCATCCAATTCCTGAACTGACTCCGTAATTTAAAGCTAATCCTAGTGTTGCAATCTCACGAGATTGCATAAATAAAGAACCTCCTAAAATAGCACAGTTTACCGCAATAAGTGGTAAGAAGATTCCAAGTGAGTTATAGAGCGCCGGTGAGAATTTCTCAACCACAATCTCAACCAGTTGCACCATAGTCGCAATGGTAGCGATAAACATAATGAATGAAAGGAAGCTCAAGTCATAATCAGCATATTCTGCCCCTAACCATTTTAAGGCTCCTGGCTGCAATAGATACTGATCCAATAACCAATTTAACGGCACAGTAATCGCCAATACGAAAACAACCGCAGCTCCCAATCCAACAGCAGTTGCTACTTTCTTTGATACTGCAAGATATGAGCACATTCCAAGGAAGGTCGCAAATACCATATTATCTATAAAGATTGATTTTAAAAATAATTCTACGTGTTCCATTTTTTAAGTTATAAGTTTTAAGTACTTAAAGTGCCTAAAGTTTTATTAGTTTTCAGTCTTCAGTAGAGTGACTGCATACTGCAGACTGTATACTGCCAACTGTTTTTTTAGTCTTCTATTAACGTTTTATTTCTACTACGTTGTATCCAAATTAGAATTCCTACAACAATCAATGCCATGGGAGATAATAACATAAATCCGTTATTTTCATAGCCATATGCATACAATCCAGATAATTCTCCAGGAATTGGATTCCCTAAAACTGGGAAACCCAATAAAGTTCCCGAGCCTAACAATTCTCTCAAGAAACCTACAATGACGAGAATTAATCCGTAGCCAGCGGCGTTACCCATTCCATCAAGGAAAGATCTCCATGGTCCATTTGCCAAGGCAAATGCTTCAAAACGTCCCATAATAATACAGTTGGTAATAATTAATCCTACGAATACCGACAAGGTTTTACTTAACTCATAAGCAAACGCTTTCAGTACTTGATCCACGATGATTACCAAAGCAGCTACGACGACCAATTGGACGATAATTCTAATTTTTGAAGGAATGATGTTTCTCATTAATGATATAACAACATTACCTACTCCCATTACAAATAATACAGAAACAGCCATTACAATAGATGCTTTTAGTTCTGCTGTAATAGCCAGAGCTGAACAAATTCCCAATACTTGAATCGTAATCGGGTTATTGTCTGCTAATGGATCCACTAATAATCTGCTGTCTTTTTTAGAAAGTAATCCCATATTTTATGTTATAAGTGCCTAAAGTTATAAGTGCCTAAAGTTTTATTCGATTTAGAGATTATTTGCAATACTTGTAAAAATTGCGAGTAACTCCTTTGCTTCTAGTCTTATGGCTGTTAATTTATTTTTTTCAATCCAATCAATTTCTTCTATAATTTCAAGCCAATAATCTGTTTCACTAGCTTCGCCAAGACTGATTGTAATTTTATTTTTAAAATCCCTTGGACTTCTACTTCTATTTGCCTCCCTGTAATTCGCTCCTATACTTGTTCCTGATTTAGTGAGCTGGTTTCTCAATACAGCCGCTTCAGTGGTTTTAGGCAAACTTGCTGATAAATTTATAATTGCAATTGCGAATTTAACTGTTCTTTTTTCTAATTTTTCAGCAAATTCATTATTTGTCATTTTTATTTGGTTTTAGTAATCAAGCAGCTTAAGTTAAACTCTTTTTCAACTTTAAATACTTTAGCGCACTTTAGGCACTTAAAACTTAATTTTTTAAGTTATCAAAATAAGGCTTGTACAACTTCAAATCACTTTTGATCATCGCCGTAACTCCATCACCTGTAATTGTTGCACCTGCAATAGCGTCTACCGCATTATCTGTTTTATTCTTGTTTTTAGGGTCTGCATTTCCTTTAGCGACATCAATTCCCTTGAACACTCCAGCTTCTGTCAATAAACGTTCACCATAAAAATCGTCCATAAAGAAACGTTGCTTGATATTGGCTCCAAGACCTGGCGTTTCACCTTTATGATCAAAATAAACACCTTGCACAATCATATCTTTATCTATGGCAATATACCCCCAGATAGCATCCCATAAACCTTTACCATATATAGGAGCAACATAATAAGTCTGCCCTTCTCTTTCACCTACGAATAATGGTAACTTTCTAGGCTTGCCCTGTTTAGCATTCGCTTGCTGCTTTTTAACATCAATCAAATATGGCTCCTCTTTGGTCTCCTTATAATACTCATCACGAGTTTGCGTTTTGATAATATTATTATCTGAATCGACTGTTATCACAATTTGATCCGTAATGTTTGATTTAAAAGCTTCAGGGGCTTTATCAGTAGATATGAAAACAGCACTGCTTTCATCATTATCGTTTATACCCATAGCGTACAATATATTCTGTTGCTTTTCCAATCGCACATTTTCAGTAATGGCCGGTTTTAGAGAGGATGCGGTAAAAGCCAACAACCCACCAACAATGATTACCATTCCAATGGCAAACAATATAGTGTATGAATTTTTATCTGTTTTAGTTTCCATTATTTAAGAGTCTAAAGTTATAAGTATTTAACTTGCCTAAATTTGATTTTTTTTGTAGGCTTAAATTTTAGCTTATTAAAATACTTTCTTTCTAATGCCTTTTATATTGTATTATTTTTTTCAATTACAGTTGATATCAACCTCAAGTACTTTAGGCACTTTGCACTTTAAGTACCTTCATTCGTTTCATGCGTTTTTTAACATTTGCCTGAATGACATAATGGTCAATCGTTGGGGCAAATACATTCATAAGGAGAATTGCCAAAAACACACCTTCCGGATATGCTGGATTAAATACACGAATCAATATGGAAATGAATCCAATCAAGAATCCGTAAATCCATTTTCCTTTATTTGTCTGGGAAGCTGTTACAGGATCAGTCGCCATATAGACTGCACCAAACAAGATGCTTCCAATAATTAGATGTTGCCAAAAAGGAACACTCATCAATCCATAGAATTTACTGGCATTTGTAATCCACCCAGCATCCACTACACCATTGAAAATGACGCCCATGACTAGCGCACCTATCAAGGTACTGACAATAATTCTCCAACTTCCTATTTTAGTGAAAATCAAAAATAAAGCTCCTAAAACAATTAATATTTTGGATGTTTCGCCAACAGATCCCGGAATAAAGCCCAAAATCATATCGGAGTAATCGTACATCAGGCTATTCCCTTGAGCATAAGCACCTAATATTGTTTCGCCTGAAATGGCATCTAGATTTTGGCCGGCAGCAATGGCTTGATCTCTTTCAACAGCTCCATGCACCCAAACCTTATCTCCAGACATCCAAGTAGGATAAGCGAAGAATAAGAAAGCACGAATGGTAAGGGCCGGATTTAAAATATTCATTCCCGTTCCACCAAATACTTCTTTACCTATGACGACTCCAAAAGCTACCGCAACCGCAAGCATCCATAATGGAATATCGACAGGCACAATTAATGGTACTAACATTCCGGTCACAAGGTATCCTTCCTCAACTTCATGATTCTTGATAATTGCAAACATAAATTCTATTCCCAAACCTACTCCATAAGAAACAATCACCAATGGCAATACTTGCCATACACCAACCACTAAATTATTCCAGTTCCAAAAAGTCGTATCAAAAAATCCTGTGGCGCGACCAATCTCACCTAGCGCCAAATAATGCTGATAGCCTGCATTGAACATACCGAAAATCAAACATGGAATCAATGCCATGATGACGATGTTCATTGTACGTTTTAAATCGTCAGCTACTTTAATATGAGTTCCACCATGAGTGGTCTCATTTGGTAAGTATAAAAAAGTATGGAGTGCGTTGAAGGCAGGAGCCATCTTGGTACCCTCGTACTTTAATTTTAACTTATGTAAACTATTTTTTAAACCCATTTTACAGTGTCAATTTTTGTAATCTTTTTCTACTTTAAATACTTTAGGCACTTAAAACTTTAAGTGCTTTATTTTATCCAATTTCCTTAATCATGACGTCCAAACCTTTTCTGATAATCGCTTGATGCGGTTGTTTGGAGACACAAATAAATTCTGTTAACGCAAAATCTTCAGGAGCTACTTCATACATTCCCAACGCTT
>JBBSLN010000003.1:0-28756 GCA_038255205.1 Flavobacteriales bacterium | reverse complement strand
TATAAGACAAAGGTTTTTTGGATTGTGCTAATCGTTGTCAATTCTAAATACTACTTTAGCAGATTAATTAACACTAAAATCGATTACAATGAAAAAAGTACTTTTATCAATGATGTTGCTAGTGGCAATGAGTTTGTCATTCACATCTTGCAGAGACACCACCAAAGCTGATGACGTCGCAGACGACGTTGAAAACATTTCAGATGACATGGCAGATGATGTTGAAGAAGCAGCAGATGATGTTGAAGATGCAGCAGATGATGTCGCTGACGCAACTGAAGGCACACTAGAAAGAGCTGGAAAAGCTGTTGACAATGCAGCTCAAGAAACTAAAGAAGCCGGAAGAGCGGTTGAAGATGCGGCCAAAGAAATAGGTGATGATAATTAGTTAGTTTCGCTTTATAAAATTTTAAAGGCCTTCCAGATTGGGAGGCTTTTCAATTTTAATCTGATGAATAATCTGTATTAACAAGTGTCTGTAGGATTAATCAGAATTTTATAATGATACTTCTGGATGAGTGAACTATTCAAAATTCAATATAAATTGAGTTCTTGTTATTCATCTCAAGAACGAATAATATCACTTAAATAAATGAAATAGCTACTGTTTGCTGTCGGAACTTTTTCTTACGATAATTGCAGGGAGTATTTATTGAAGATATTAAAATACAACTAAAATCACGACGATTCTTACAGGAAATTTTAAAATGTTGTATTTTGTTTCCTTAAATAATCCTAATAATTTGTATGAAAAATAAAATCTATCTAGCGCTTATCAGTGCGCTCATTTTTAATTTTAATCTCTTTTCACAAGATTCAGAGAGCGTAGTCGATAAGATCGTCAAAGAAGCCACGGAAAACTCTCAACTCCCACGTCTAGCGCATGAACTTCTCGATGTCATCGGGCCAAGATTGGTTGGTACGCCACAAATGAAACAAGCCAATGACTGGGCAGTTGCTCAATACACCAAATGGGGAATCCCAGCCCAAAATGAAAAATGGGGTGAATGGAAAGCTTGGGAACGTGGTATTACGCACATCGATATGATTTCTCCAAGAGTCCAGACTTTGGATGGTATGCAATTGGCATGGAGCCCTGGAACTGGACCAAAAGGAGTTACTGCGGAAGCCATTATCATTCCAGAATTTGATGGTAAAGATGATTTTACCCAATGGTTAAAAACGATAAAAGGGAAGTTCGTTATGGTATCCCACAATCAAATCACTGGTCGCACAGATGATAATTGGAAAGAATACGCCACAGAGGAATCGTTTGAAAACATGAAGAAAGAACGTGATTCCCTTTCAAGTCTGTTTAGAGAAAATCTAAAGAAAACAGGGTACAGTAATTGGAGGGGAAGCGGATTTAACGATGAAGGCATTAAATTGTTGGAAGCATCAGGGGCAGCAGGTATTATCGTTTCCTACTGGTCGAGAGAAATCGGCTCAAACAAAATTTTTGGAGCTTCCACAGAAAAAATTCCGACGGTCGATTTGCAACTTGAAGATTATACCATGCTCTATCGTATGGCAGAATACGGTGATCAACCAAAATTGAAAATCGTAACAGAATCAAAAGATTTGGGAACTGCTCCTACCTTCAATACGATTGCTCAAATTAAAGGTACCGAAAAACCAGAGGAATATGTCATCCTATCAGCGCATTTCGATTCATGGGATGGTGCAACAGGAGCCACAGACAACGGAACAGGAACGATCGTAATGATGGAAGCCATGCGTATTCTCAAAAAATTGTATCCAAACCCGAAACGAACCATCCTGGTTGGTCATTGGGGAAGCGAGGAGCAAGGTCTAAATGGCTCTAGAGCATTTGTTGAGGACCATCCAGAGATCGTAGCCAACATACAAGCCGTTTTCAATCAGGATAATGGGACTGGACGTGTCGTTGATTTATCTGGCGCAGGATTTTTACATTCTTATGAATATCTCACACGCTGGTTGGGAGCCGTACCGGATTCTATTACCAAGCACATCAAGACGGATTTCCCAGGATCACCAAGCGGTGGTGGTTCTGATAATGCATCGTTCGTTGCTGCAGGTGCGCCAGCTTTCAATTTAAGCTCTTTGAGTTGGGATTATGGAACTTATACATGGCATACGAATAGAGATACGTATGATAAAATCGTTTTCGATGATGTTCGAAGCAATGCAATTCTAACAGCTATATTAGCATATATGGCCAGTGAAGACGATTCCAAAACATCTAACGAAAAGAGTGTGTTACCAAATAGCAAGCGTACAGGAAAACAATTGGAGTGGCCAACCCAACGCGCTCCAACCCGCAAAGGTGGAACTGATTAACTTTTCGAATTTATTGAATAAAAAAAACCTCCAGCTTTTAAATAAGTTGGAGGTTTTTTATTATATAAAATCAAGTCTTATGTCTTAAGTCTAATAGTGAAGCGGTCTAACATCTAATTTTACAATCCAAAAGCTTCTTTTACTCTATCTACATAATCCAACTTTTCCCAAGTAAATAATTCAACATCTAGAGTGATGTTACCACCATTTGGTTGACTGAATGTTTTCGTAACCGTTTCATTTTGTCTACCCATATGTCCATAAGCAGCAGTTTCGCTATATATCGGATTACGCAGTTTTAAACGTTCTTCTATAGCTGCTGGACGCATATCAAAAATTTCTGCAACCTTGTCTGCTATTTCACCATCAGTAATATTGAATGGGCAAGTACCGTATGTTTCAACATAAATAGAGGTTGGTTTTACAACACCAATTGCATAAGATACTTGTACCAATATTTCATCGCACAAACCTGCAGCAACTAAATTTTTAGCAATATGGCGCGTCGCATACGCAGCACTTCTATCTACCTTGCTTGGGTCTTTTCCGGAGAAAGCACCACCTCCATGAGCACCTTTACCACCATAAGTATCCACAATGATTTTTCGACCTGTAAGGCCAGTATCACCATGCGGTCCACCGATCACAAACTTTCCTGTTGGGTTTATATGATACGTAATATCATCATTGAACAATGCTTGGATGTGCTCTGGTAATTTTGCTGTCACTCTTGGAATCAAAATATCAACAATATCTTTTCTGATTTTTGCCAACATCACATCGTCATTATCAAAATCGTCATGTTGGGTAGAAACCACAATCGCGTCGATACGCTGAGGCAAATTATCATCGCTATATTCAATGGTTACTTGGCTTTTTGAATCAGGACGTAAGTATGTAATATCTTTATTTTCACGTCGCAAGGCCGCTAATTCAATTAAAATACGATGCGACAAATCCAACGCCAATGGCATTAAATTTTCAGTTTCACGAGTCGCATAACCGAACATCATCCCTTGGTCACCAGCACCTTGCTCTTCTTTGCTCGCTCTATCTACACCACGATTGATATCTTCTGATTGCTCATGAATAGCAGAAAAAACACCACATGAGTTGCCATCGAACATATACTCACTTTTGGTATATCCAATTTTATTGATAGTATCTCTCGCGATTTTCTGAACGTCCAAATAAGTAGTAGACTTCACTTCACCTGCCAGAACAACTTGCCCTGTAGTAACGAGTGTTTCACAGGCCACTTTTGATTCTTTATCAAATGCCAAAAAATTGTCAATCAATGCATCGCTAATTTGGTCTGCAACTTTGTCTGGATGCCCTTCAGATACACTTTCTGATGTAAATAGATACGCCATAGTTTTAATTTATAATGTTTCACGGTGATTTGACGTAAAGCGTCGAAGGTAGTTTGCACTGCCTTTAGCATTTTTAATTCCATAATCGATATGGAATCTCATCCTCGGAAATCCGATTCTGAAGAGGTTGCAATCAGTCAAATCTTTCCTCTTTAATTTGTAAGGGGCAAAAATACATATAATATTAGAATTATAAATAATGAATCTCAGTCAAAATTTAAAAAATGAAAAAGCCTTCAGGTATTTGACTTCTGAAGACTTTTATCAAAATCAAAAACTTAATAAGAACTAATGTTCGTTGAGTCTAAAATCAGGGTAGGCGCTCATTCCATGTTCGTGCGCATCAAGACCATCCAATTCTTCTTCTTCTGAGACACGTATGCCGACTGTTTTCTTTAAAATAAATAGAATTATTAAAGTCGAAACAATGCATATAGCTGCATAGGAAACAACCCCAATTAACTGACTTATAAATTGATTAAAACCAGCTAACGCGCCAAAAATGCCTACTGCTAATGTTCCCCAAATTCCGCAAATGAGGTGAACAGCTATGGCACCAACAGGATCATCCAATTTGATTTTGTCCACCAAGGCAATCCCTAAAACTATAATTATTCCCGCGATACTACCTATTAATATGGCGTCTGTTGGGCTCATTTGGTCTGCTCCTGCAGTGATACCAACAAGTCCACCCAAAATTCCGTTGAGAAACATTGTTAAATCTAAATTTTTATAACGCAAAGTTGAAAATATTGCGGCTACAACCCCTCCAGCGGCTGCGGCAAGACAAGTGGTCACAAGTACTAGGGAGGTTAAAGCTGGATCAGCGGAAAGTACAGAGCCACCATTAAAACCAAACCAGCCTAACCATAAAATCAATACTCCTGCTGTTGCTAAAGGTATATTGTGACCAGGTATCGCTTGGGGCTTACCGTCTTTGAATTTTCCAATTCTAGCTCCTAATAATGCAACAGCGACTAAAGCTGCCCAACCTCCAACGGAATGGACTAGTGTCGAACCTGCAAAGTCATAAAATGGTGTTTCTAGTGTTTGAAGAAATCCACCTCCCCATTTCCAGGAACCTGCAATTGGGTATATTAACCCAACGTAAATGACAGTAAATATCATAAATGGGCCTATTTTCATACGCTCAGCTACAGCACCAGAAACGATGGTAGCAGCTGTTGCAGCGAACATACCCTGAAACAGGAAATCTGTCCAATACGTATACCCTTCATTATAACTTAGGTCTAATGCGCCTTCAGCAGTCAAAGGGGAGTCAAGACCAAAGCCAGCAAATCCTAAAAACCCATTGAATTCACCTGGATACATTAAATTAAAGCCCACTAAACAGTAAAGCAATAGCCCAATACAGATGATAAAAATGTTTTTGAATAAAATGTTAATGGTATTTTTCTGTCTTGTTAATCCGATTTCTAGAAGTGAGAATCCTAGGTGCATAAAGAATACAAGAGCTGTACAGATCATCATCCATACGTTATTTGTAGTAAGTAATTCCATAATAAATAAATAGATTAGTTAGTTATTTTAAAGTTTGTCCTCCTTTTTCCGCAGTTCGAATTCTGTACACTTCATCTATATGAGATACAAATATTTTACCATCGCCAACTTCACCGGTGGAACCAGCTTTTAAAATGGCGTTGATGGTAGCTTCTTCAAAATCGTCATTTACTACAATCGATAGATAGCGTCTTTGAATGTCACTGGTACTATAGGAAACACCTCTGTAGACATGGCCTTCCTTTTCGTTACCGAGACCTGTGACGTCCCAATAGGAGAAGAAATTCACACCGACATTGTGAAGTTCGGTTTTGACAGCAGAAAACTTGGATTTTCTAATAATCGCTTCAATTTTTTTCATTGTATTTAGTGTTAGTTAGAATTTATATATAGCCGCTAGGACAAAAGAACCTAAGCTTTTTGATGCTGCTAAATTGTTATCAATAAATGCATCATCAGAAGCACTATCGAATCTAATTTCTGGTTTTATGATCAAATGATCTTCAATAATGAAGCTTCCTGTTAGTGTAGCAGCGAATATACTTGAGTCCTCGACACCAGTGCCTATAGCCCCAAACTCTTTGTCTTCTGAGAAATATTCACCTCTTAAACCGATGGCAAAAGTGTCTGAAACGTTATATTGTGGATAGAGCGCAGCACCCAGAAAGCCTCCTGCATCATCTTCTAAACTTAAATAGGCCGCATTAACTCCTAAAAAGAATTTTTCTGATAAATCAAATCCTCCTGTAAAGTCAATTTCAAAAAATGACGGGTCATATAAAACATTTAAATATTGACCAGAATAACCTAATTGCGCACCAGCAGCATAATCTCCTGTTGGATTAAATTCTGTTAAGTCTGTATCATTAAAAACACCTACCATTAAACTGAAATCATCAGATATAGCAAAATCGGCTTTTAAACCAGTATGACTAAATGGGCCATAAGAGAATAAATAAGAAGTACTGTAATTAAAATTTGCAACTGGCGAAATTACTTCGTAGCCTAAAAATGTGTTGAAATTACCCATTGTGAGCTTTACGGATTCACTTACATTCCAATAGGCATATAACTGGTTAACTATATTTCCAGTACCGACTTCCTCGTTGCCTATTGGGTACATAGGTGACGCAAATGTGGCATCTGTACCTCTTGGGCCAAACACTAAATCTGCAACAAAACCAACTTTTTTGCCATCATAGGATGCAATAAGATTAGCCATGCCTAAAGCAAAGCCAGGTAAATTTGCAAAAGATGATCCTGGTGCAATTGCATTCTCATCATTTGGAGCTGTTAAATTGGCTCTATAGTATGCATCTATACTACCACTAAAGTTAAAAGATTTTTTTTCTTCTGTTTCTTCTTCTTGAGCAAATAAACCTAATGCTAAAAAAAGCATAGAAAATGTAATAATTTTTTTCATGTTAATAATATTTAGAAAGAGTTAGTTCGGTTCAAATCTATATATTTTTTAAAACAACCCCATCAAAAATAGGGCTGATGTATGTATTTTTATATATTCATATATTTTGACCCTATTTTTTTAGGGGTAATGTTAAATGAATGTATATTTTTTATTAAATCGTGAATTAGATTTTTGAGAAATAATTATTAAAAGAGAAAATGGGACAAATAAAAAAGTATGTTTTAGAATTTTTTTTTACATGATAGTCACATATATCATTACTTTATTAAAATAATTCATTACACAATTCATAGAATATTGAATCTCAATTATCGATTTTGTAGTTTTAAAACATAAAGTTGATGATTTCGGAAAAATGAAGTCACTTTTCTTATTATCCAAAGCAACATCTTATCTTGTTATAAATAAGGGTCATTATTGACCTTTTAAATTGATTGATATGCTGAAGAAACAAGGGCTTTACTTGCCGGAATTTGAACATGATAATTGTGGAGCTGGATTTATATGTAGCTTAAAGGGAAATAAGTCCAATGACATTATTCACAAAGCGCTCGAAATCCTAGAAAAACTGGAACATCGTGGTGCGGTGAGTTCGGATGGAAAAACGGGTGATGGAGCAGGGATTTTAATTGATATTCCGCATGAATTCTTTGTGAAACATTGCGACTTTAATTTGCCAAAATTTGGAGAATATGCAGTCAGTAATATGTTTTTGCCAAAGCGTGAAAATCAACGCAATTATTGTATTGAGAAGTTTGAACACTATATTGAAGGTCAAGGTCTGCATATTTTAGGTTGGCGAAATGTACCAGTAGATGCATCGGTCCTAGGGCGAATTTCTGCAGAAAGCGAACCTTTTGTGAAGCAAGTATTTGTTGGTAAATCCGATAAAAATCAAAAAGATTTTGATTTTAACTTAAAGTTGTTCACCGCCAGAAAACAAGCGGAGCATCATATTTATAATTCAAAACTATCCGAAAGCTCTCGTTTTTACTTGCCAAGTCTTTCCACAAAAACCATCATTTATAAAGGCTTGCTGATTCCTGAAGACATTAAATTATACTACAAGGATTTACAAGATCCTTCTTTGGTGACGCGTTTGGCTTTGGTGCACCAGCGGTTTTCAACAAACACCTTCCCAACTTGGGATTTGGCGCAACCGTTCAGATATATGTGCCATAATGGGGAAATCAATACGCTTCGTGGAAACGTTTCCCGTACTTTGTCAAGACAGGAATTAATGGAGAGTGATTGGTTTGGAGACGAGCTTAAAAGTATTTTTCCAGTTATCCTTCCGGGGAAATCTGATTCTGCACAAATGGACATGGTTGTGGAATTATTGTTGATGACAGGGCGTTCACTTCCAGAAGTAATGATGATGTTGGTACCGGAAGCTTGGGAAAAAAACCCTGATATGTCGCAAGGTAAAAAAGCATTTTACGAATACAATTCCTGCATCATGGAACCTTGGGACGGTCCGGCCTCGATTCCATTCACCGATGGTAATTACATTGGTGCCTTGTTGGACAGAAACGGTTTGCGACCATCACGTTACTCGGTTACTAAAGATGGATTTGTCATTATGTCTTCGGAAACCGGAGTTATTGATATCGATCCTAAAAATGTGGAACGCCATGGCCGTTTAGAACCTGGTAAGATGTTTTTAGTGGATATGAATCAAGGCAGAATCATCAATGATGAAGAAATTAAGGAAGACATCGTATCTAAGCATCCTTATAAAGAATGGTTGGATAAAAATTTGGTGCATTTGGCTAATATTCCTGCCAAAAAAGGCCCTATAAAACACAAGGAAGACCCATTGGCAAAGCGCCAAATTGTTTTTGGATATACGGAAGAGGATATGAGTGTGCTCATTCAACCGATGGCGCAAACTGGTAAAGAACCGATTGGCTCCATGGGCAATGATTCACCCATTGCTGTGCTATCGGAAAAACCACAATTGATTTATAATTATTTCAAACAATTGTTTGCGCAGGTCACCAACCCACCTTTGGATGGTATTCGTGAAAAATTGATAACCGATATTAGTCTGACACTTGGAAGTGACACCAATATTTTCAAGATCAATGAAGACCAATGCCGAAAGTTGAAAATCCAAAATCCTGTTATCTCGAAGCATGATTTGGACAAAATAAAGAATTACACTCAAAATCCGGATTTCGTGGTTACCACTGTCCCAATTTTGTATGAAGTCGATAAGGGTTTAAATGAATTGGAACGCGCCTTGGAACATTTGGTTAAACAAGCTTCTGATGCTATCGATGAAGGTGGTAATATCATCATCCTTTCGGATAGAGGAGTCAATAAAAAGATGGCGCCCATACCAGCATTGTTGGCCTGTTCCTATGTGAATCATGAGCTTTATAAAATTGGAAAGCGAGCAAAAGTAAGTATCATAATTGAATCTGCAGAACCACGCGAAGTCCATCATTTTGCATTGCTTTTTGGGTTTGGTGCCAGTGCCATCAATCCGTATATCGTCAATGAAATTGTTCAAAAGCAAGTGAAAGAGAATGAGGTTCAGGGTATGGATTATCTTCAAGCCATTCGGAATTACAATCGCGCCATTGGTATGGGGATTCTAAAAGTGATGAACAAAATTGGTATTTCTACACTCAATTCGTATCGTGGTTCACAATTGTTTGAATGCATCGGACTGAATTCAAAATTTGTCAATACTTTTTTTCCAAATACAGTCACAAGAATTCAAGGTATAGGACTTCAAGAAATAGAAAAAGAAATCTCCAAACGTCATCGAAAAGCCTATGTTGAGCATTCAGTGGATGCCGATTTAGGTCTGGAATTTGGAGGCAATTATAAATGGAGACGTAATGGTGAGAAACACGCTTTCAATCCTTTAACTGTTGCCAAACTACAAGAATCGGTTAGGAACAATAAGCATGCAACTTTTAAAGAATATTCCGATATAGTCAATGAACAGTCCAAACAATTAATGACGATTCGAGGTCTATTTGAATTTGCCAATTATGACCCAATACCATTGGAAGAAGTGGAACCTTGGACTGAAATCGTCAAGCGTTTCAAAACGGGAGCGATGTCTTATGGTTCGATTAGTAAAGAAGCGCACGAAAATTTAGCCGTCGCCATGAATCGAATTGGTGGCAAAAGCAATTCAGGAGAAGGTGGTGAGGATGAAGAACGCTTTTACAAAGATTCTAATGGCGATTGGAAAAATTCTGCCATTAAACAAGTCGCCTCTGGCCGATTTGGAGTGACTTCCAATTATCTGACGAATGCGTCCGAAATTCAAATAAAAATGGCGCAAGGTGCCAAACCTGGGGAAGGTGGTCAATTGCCAGGGCCGAAAGTCAATCGCGAAATAGCAAAAACTAGAAATTCTACACCGTATGTCGGACTGATTTCACCACCACCACATCACGATATTTATTCGATTGAAGATTTATCACAATTGATTTATGATTTAAAATCCGCCAATCGTGATGCTAGAATCAATGTGAAATTAGTTTCAGAAGTTGGCGTTGGAACTGTAGCAGCAGGTGTTGCCAAAGCGAAAGGTGATGTCATTTTGATTTCTGGTCATGATGGTGGAACAGGAGCGACACCTTTAACATCGCTAAAACATGCTGGATTACCATGGGAATTGGGTTTGGCGGAAGCGCAACAAACCTTGGTCATGAACAATTTGAGAAATCGAGTGGTTTTGGAATGTGACGGACAATTAAAAACAGGCCGCGATGTTGCTATTGCATGTTTGCTGGGTGCTGAAGAATTTGGTTTTGCAACTGCACCTTTAGTAGCTTCTGGTTGTATTATGATGCGTGTTTGCCACTTGAATACGTGCCCAGTAGGAATTGCAACTCAAAATCCTGAATTGCGCAAAAAATTCAAAGGAAAACCAGAACATGTCGTCAATTTTATGTACTTCGTAGCCCAGGAATTACGTGAGATTATGGCTGAATTGGGCTTCCGGAAGGTCGATGAAATGGTGGGTCAGGTCCAAAAACTAAACCGTAACAAAACGATTGATTTTTATAAATCGAATGGTTTGGATTTGTCACCAATCTTACATCAAGTTCTTGTTCCCGAAGGCACCAAATTATATAATACAGAGAAGCAAAACCATAATTTAGAATCCGCTTTGGATTTTAAAATCATCCGTCAGGCACATCCTGCCATCTTTAGAAAGGAAAAAACGGTTTTGGAATCAAAAATCAATAATAGAGACCGTGCGTTTGGAGCAATTTTGAGTAATGAAATTTCCAAGATTTATGGTTCACAAGGACTGCCGGAAAACACTTTGAAAATTAATTTTACGGGTTCTGCAGGCCAAAGTTTTGGAGCTTTTTCCACCAAAGGATTGACGTTAATTATCAACGGAAATTCCAATGACTATTTGGGTAAAGGACTTTCTGGAGCTAAACTGGTCGTGAAAGTTCCTGATACGTCCACTCTTATTCCAGAAGATAATGTTATCATTGGAAACGTGGCATTATATGGTGCCACATCGGGCGAAGCCTATATCAACGGAAAAGCTGGAGAACGATTTTGTGTTAGAAACTCAGGTGCGATAGCAGTTGTTGAAGGTATTGGTGACCATGGTTGTGAATATATGACGGGTGGAAGAGCGGTCGTACTTGGGGAAGTTGGGCGTAATTTTGGAGCCGGTATGAGTGGTGGTATTGCGTATGTATATGATCTGAACGGCACCTTTAAAAATAATTGTAATTTGGAAGGTTTGAATTTGGAACCGGTTATTGAAGAAGAAGATATTAAAGAACTCAAACACTTTGTTGAGAATCATTACAATGCGACCTTAAGTCCCTTGGCACAGCGGATTCTCGAAAACTGGCAAACACAATTACCAAAATTCATTAAAGTCTTGCCAGAAGAATACAAACAAGCACTCATCAGATTAGAAAAGGAAAACCTAGTAAAGCAATAGGATTATGGGAAAGATAACAGGATTTTTAGAATATGAGCGCGTTGATGAACCGTATATAAAAGTTGAAAAGCGCCTCCAAAATTATAAGGAATTCACCATTCCTTTAGAAGAGAAAAAATTAAAAGACCAAGGTGCACGCTGCATGGACTGCGGCATTCCATTTTGTCATAGTGGATGTCCATTGGGTAATCTCATTCCAGATTTTAATGATAAAGTCTATAAAGGTCGCTGGAAGGAAGCTGCGCAGATTTTGCATGCCACTAATAATTTTCCTGAATTTACAGGTCGATTATGTCCAGCCCCTTGCGAGGAAGCATGTGTACTTAGCATTAACGAAGACCCAGTATCGATTGAGAATATCGAAAAAAATATTGCAGAAACTGCTTTTAAGGAAGGTTGGGTCGTTGCCCATCCACCAAAATTCAGAACTGGAAAAAATGTAGCAGTTATTGGCTCTGGGCCAGCAGGATTGGCAGCTGCGCAACAGCTGAATAGAGCTGGTCACAAGGTCACTGTATTTGAGAGAGATGCCAAAGTAGGAGGTTTGTTGCGTTACGGAATTCCCGATTTTAAGATGGAAAAACACATCATCGATAGACGCGTTGCTATTTTGGAAGATGAGGGTATTGTGTTCGAAACGAATGCGCATGTTGGCGAAAATGTCAGCGTCGAGACTATAAAAGCAGATTTTGATGCAGTGTTGCTTTCTGGTGGCGCAACCGTCAAAAGAGGTATACCAATTAAAGGCAATCATTTAAAAGGAATTCATCAAGCAATGGATTTTTTAAAGTTGAGCAATCAATATGTGGATGGTATAATAGGATTTGAGGATGTAATTTCAGCTAAAGATAAAAACGTCATCGTCATCGGTGGAGGTGATACAGGGTCCGATTGTATCGGAACGAGTAATCGTCATGAGGCAAAAACGGTCACCAATTTTGAAATTTTAAGCAAACCATCCGAAGGGCGTCCGGTGCATCAACCTTGGCCATATTGGCCGATGCGATTGAAAACGACGTCGTCACACAAGGAAGGTGTTGAACGCTTTTTTAGTATTTCAACCAAGGAATTTATAGGAGATAAAAATGGACATTTGACAGGTTTAAAAACAGTTGAGGTCGAATGGATTTTCAAAGAAGGTGAACGTCCAGAATTAAAGGAGGTTCCAAATACCGAAAAATTATGGGAATGTGATATGGTGATGTTGGCACTTGGTTTTACCGGTGCAGAAAAAACATTGGCGGAACAATTCGGATTGGAAATGGATTTCAGAACCAATATCAAGGCCACCACAAAAGATTATGCCACAAATGTTCCAGGTATTTTTGCAGCAGGAGATATGCGCCGTGGACAGTCATTAATTGTGTGGGCTATTTCAGAAGGACGCCAAGCAGCACATCATTTGGATGCCTATTTGATGGGGAGTTCAAATTTACCTTTAAAGGATGACAATGATTTGCCAAGAGTATAAATTCTCATAAAATAGAAAGATGAGCATTTTAGCAATCGTAATTACTGCTGTTATTAATTTCACATAAATTGATGCAGATTTCTGTTTTTAAAACCTAAAGCCTGTATCAATTGAGATGTAGGCTTTTTTATTTTATGTATTATTGATTTTGGACATCACATGAAATGATATTTAATTACCTTAAAAACAATAACTTAACAATGATTCTTATCAAGTGACTTTAATCCATCATCCAGTAATTCAAGCTTAAGCCAAATACAAAAAATTAATTTTGAACCTTATAATGAATAGTAGTATGTATTTTAATGAACATAGCATCATTTACCACAACGGTAAATATCTTCACCCAAATGAGACAAACTTTGGGTTATATAGCCAAACCTTACATTATGGAAACGGAGTTTTTGAAGGTATTAGAGCCTATAAAACCAAACAAGGAACAAAAGTATTCAAAGCGGAAGACCATTACAAGCGATTGAAGTATGGCGCTGAAGTGATGGGAATTCCATTTATTTTTTCTGTTGAAGAATTAGTGCAAATCACTTATGAATTATTAGAAAAAAACAATCTCCAAGATGCATATATTCGTCCATTGGTAACGACAGGCGCAGATATAAGCTTGAAGACGCCTTCAGAATCCAATTTAACCATTCAATGTTGGGAATGGGCGAAATATATGGGTGACCGATTGCTGAAAGTGAGAACTTCATCTTTTGAGCGACCAAACCCAAAATCATGTTTTGTGGAAGCAAAGGTCACAGGGCATTATATCAATTCCGTTTTATCCACCAATGAAGCTAAAAATACAGGATATGATGAAGCATTATTGCTCGATATGTACGGGAATGTGGCAGAATGTTCAGGCGCAAATGTCTTCATGGAAAAAGATGGAAAATTATATACGCCTAAAAAAGGAAGTATTATGCCAGGGATTACACGCTCTACTATTTTGGATATTTGTAAAGAAGAAGGTTTTCAAGTAGAAGAAAAGCACTTTAAGATGGAGGAATTGAAGCAAGCTGACAGCGCATTTTTTACAGGAACCGCAGCTGAAGTTGTTGGGTTGCAATCTTTGGATGACTATCAATTTCCTTTGGAATGGAGCCAATCACTAGGTAAAAGATTGATGCATTTATACAAACAGGAAGTACTATGCGAACGCAAAGGAAAGCTATCCAAAGCCGTATGAAAGAATTAAATAAATACAGTAAAACAGTTACACAAGACCCCACGCAGCCTGCGGCGCAAGCCATGTTGCACGCGATTGGCTTAACGACTGAAGATTTTTTTAAGCCCATGATAGGCATTGCAAGTACAGGTTACGAAGGTAATCCTTGTAATATGCACTTGAATGATTTGGCAAAATTGGCAAAACAGGGCACTAAAAATGAAGATATAATTGGTTTGATTTTCAATACGATTGGTGTCAGCGATGGCATTTCGATGGGAACTCCAGGAATGCGGTATTCATTGCCGTCTCGTGATATTATTGCAGATTCCATGGAAACCGTGGTACAAGCGATGAGTTACGATGGATTAATTACTGTGGTAGGTTGTGACAAAAATATGCCAGGCGCTTTAATGGCGATGATTCGTTTGAATCGCCCAAGTATTTTGGTCTATGGAGGAACAATTGATTCAGGCTGTCATAATGGAAAAAAACTGGATGTAGTTTCAGCTTTTGAGGCTTGGGGAAGTAAAGTTGCTGGAACCATGGACGAAACCGAATTTCAGAGCATCGTCGAAAAAGCATGTCCAGGAGCTGGGGCTTGTGGAGGGATGTATACTGCAAACACCATGGCATCAGCCATTGAAGCTTTGGGAATGACTTTGCCGTTTAATTCTTCCAATCCAGCGTTAAGTGATGCAAAGAAAGAAGAATCCATAAAAGCGGGTGAAGCGATGCGATTATTGCTCGAAAAAGATATCAAGCCATCTGACATTATCACTAGAAAATCTATGGAAAATGCTATCAGATTGGTCACAATACTTGGAGGTTCTACAAATGCAGTACTGCACTTCTTGGCGATTGCAAGAGCAGCCCAAATCGATTTTACACTTGAGGATTTTCAAAAAATTAGTGATAATACACCTTTCCTTGCGGATCTGAAACCAAGCGGACAATACTTGATGGAAGACGTGCATGCCGTTGGTGGGATTCCTGCTGTTTTAAAATATTTATTGAAAAACGGAATGCTCCATGGCGATTGTATGACGGTTACCGGAAAAACCATTGCTGAAAATTTATTGGATGTCGATGATTTAAAAGAAGGACAGGATGTTATAAAATCGATAGAAAATCCAATCAAAATCTCTGGTCATTTAAGAATGTTATATGGCAATTTGGCTTCTGAAGGGAGCGTTGCAAAAATCACAGGTAAAGAAGGATTGAATTTTGTAGGAAAGGCCAAAGTGTTTGATGGAGAATATGCCGCTAATGATGGTATTCGCGATGGAAAAGTAGAAAAAGGTGATGTGGTGGTCATTCGTTATGAAGGTCCAAAAGGAGGCCCAGGCATGCCTGAAATGTTAAAACCAACCGCAGCAATTATTGGCGCCGGTCTGGGTAAAGACGTTGCGTTAATTACTGACGGTCGTTTTTCAGGCGGGACACACGGTTTTGTAGTTGGTCATATTACACCAGAAGCTCAAGAAGGAGGAACCATCGCCTTGGTGAAAGATGGCGATATGATTTCTATTGATGCCGAAACCAACACCATTTCGCTGGAAGTTTCCGAAGAGGAATTACAAAAGAGAAGACAACATTGGAAAGCACCAGCTTTAAAATTTGAGCGTGGTGTACTTTATAAATATGCAAAAACAGTATCGTCAGCTTCAAAAGGCTGTGTGACTGACGAATTTTAATTCCTGCTACCCACATTGAGCATGTCGAAATGAAGGCAGGAAATCGAAGATTCAACGAAGCTAATCTTATGAATTAAAGTAAGAACATGAAAGAATTAGAAACAATAGAACGAGAAGAAAAAACAACAAAAACTACAGAACGTATGTCTGGCAGTGAGGCTATCATAAAGTGTTTACTTGCTGAAGGCGTAGATATTCTTTATGGTTATCCGGGCGGTGCCATTATGCCAGTTTATGATGAGCTATTTAAATACAGGGATAAAATCCATCATGTGTTGACGCGCCATGAACAAGGCGCCACGCATGCAGCTCAAGGTTATGCCCGTATTTCCGGGAAAGTTGGTGTGGCCATTGCGACTTCAGGACCTGGAGCTACCAACCTTATTACGGGTATTGCCGATGCCCAAATCGATTCGACACCTATGGTGTGCATTACCGGTCAGGTGGCTTCACATTTATTGGGAAGTGATGCGTTTCAGGAAACGGATATCATTGGAATTTCAACTCCAGTAACCAAATGGAACCATCAAATTACCAAGGCGTCAGAAATTCCATCGGTCATGGCGAAGGCATTTTATATTGCCAAAAGTGGTCGTCCTGGACCTGTTTTAATTGATATTACAAAAGATGCACAGTTTGAAGAATTTGACTTTTATTATGAAAAATGCAAAGGCGTCCGCAGTTACAATCCAGTTCCAAAAACCGATATTGATGATGTGAAAGCTGCTGCGAAACTGATTAATGCCGCTAAAAAGCCATTGATAGTTTGGGGACAAGGTGTTATTCTATCCGAAGCTGAAAATGAATTAAAAGCAGTGATTGAAAAAGCTGGAATTCCTGCTGCTTGGACCATTCTTGGTGCGTCGGCAATTCCAACGGCACACCCCTTGAATATTGGTATGGTTGGAATGCATGGTAATTACGCACCAAATATGCTTACCAATGAATGTGATGTGTTGATTGCAATCGGGATGCGTTTTGATGACCGCGTTACTGGAAATTTAAATTCCTATGCGAAACAAGCGAAAATTATCCATTTTGAAATAGACCCAGCAGAAGTTGATAAAAACGTAAAGACAGACGTCGCTGTTTTAGGTGATGCCAAAGAAAGCCTAAAACAATTATTACCTTTATTGAATGCAACTTCCCATACAGAATGGCATCAAAAGTTTAAGGACTTATACGACATTGAATATGAAAAAGTCATTAAACACGATATTCATCCCACGAAAGAAGGTTTGACCATGGGTGAGGTTTTGAAAGAAATTAATATTCAAACGAAAGGTAATGCAGCGATTGTATCAGACGTTGGTCAGCACCAAATGATTGCCTGTAGATATGCAGAATTCACAACCACAAAAAGCAACATAACCTCTGGAGGTTTGGGAACTATGGGCTTTGCGCTTCCCGCTGCGATTGGCGCAAAAATGTCCGCACCAGAGCGTGATGTGGTTGCCATAATAGGAGACGGCGGTTATCAAATGACCATTCAAGAATTGGGAACTATTTTTCAACAGAAAGTACCTGTAAAAATTGTGGTTTTGAACAATGAATTTTTAGGAATGGTACGTCAATGGCAACAGTTGTTTTTTGATAAGCGATATGCTTCCACCGAAATGACGAATCCCGATTTTGTGGCCATTGCAAAAGGCTATTATATCGACGCCCAAAAAGTAACACAACGTAGCGAATTAAAAGATGCCGTTGTGGAAATGATGGCTTGCGAAGGCCCCTATTTTTTAGAAGTGCGTGTAGAAAAGGAAGATAACGTATTCCCTATGATTCCTTCAGGTGCATCTGTTTCGGATATTCGGTTAGAATGAAATTAATTTGAAAATGAGAGAAGAGAACAAAGAGAAAAGAGAATAGACTAAAAAGCATTGAATTATAATTTAAGGAAGATTAAAATCTTGGTTCTATAATCTTGGTTCTTGATTCTAAAAAAAATAATATGAGCACAGAAATAAACACTTATACCGTTTCCATTTATACCGAGAACAATATTGGATTGCTCAATCGTATTTCTGCTATTTTTCAGCGTAGGCATATCAATATTGAAAGTATCAATTCATCGGTATCCGAAATTGAAAATGTTTCAAAATTTACCATTGTGGTCAATATCAGTGAAGAGCAAATCAAAAAAATAATCGGTCAAATCGAAAAACAGGTTGAGGTGATTAAAGCCTTTTATCATAGAGATGAGGAGACTATTTATCAAGAATCCTGCTTGTTTAAAATCAAATCTGATTTGTTGTTTGATGAACGTCAAATTCAAAACATCATCAAAGAAAGTAACGCTAGAATCGTCACAGTGAACAAACAGTTTTTTGTAATTGAAAAATCAGGCAGAAAGGAAGAAATCGAATTATTATATAGAGAATTAAGTCCATTTGGCATTATGCAATTCACACGTTCAGGCCGTATTGCAGTGACCAAAGACGAAATGAAAATTACACAAATGCTTCAACAGGCATTTCAACATTAAAACTAAAGAACAATGTCAAATTATTTTAACACTTTATCATTAAGACAGCAATTAGAACAATTGGGAAAATGTAGATTCATGAATGCTTCAGAATTTGAAGATGGCGTGAAGGTATTGCAAGGAAAGAAAATAGTGATTGTCGGTTGCGGAGCTCAAGGCTTGAATCAAGGCTTGAATATGCGAGATTCTGGTTTAGACATTTCCTATGCTTTGCGTGAAGTTGCAATTGAGGAAAAACGTCCATCCTATAAAAATGCAACCTCAAATGGTTTCAATGTAGGAACTTATGAAGACTTAATTCCAACGGCTGATTTGGTTTTGAACTTAACGCCAGACAAACAACATACAAGTGTTGTGAAAGCGGTGATGCCATTGATGAAAAAAGGAGCAACCCTATCTTATTCCCATGGATTTAATATCGTCGAAGAAGGCACCAAAGTAAGGGAAGATATCACCGTTATTATGGTGGCACCAAAATGCCCAGGAACGGAAGTGCGCGAAGAATACAAACGTGGTTTTGGAGTACCGACACTTATCGCAGTGCATCCAGAAAATGACCCAGAAGGGAAAGGTTTGGTGCAAGCGAAAGCATATGCCGTGGCAACCGGTGGTGATAAAGCTGGTGTTTTAGAATCCTCATTTATTGCTGAAGTTAAAAGTGATTTGATGGGAGAACAGACCATTCTTTGCGGTGTATTGCAAACAGGATCTATTTTGGCTTTTGATAAAATGGTAGAAGACGGCGTAGATGCCAATTATGCTGCCAAATTAATACAGTTAGGATGGGAAACCATTACTGAAGCGTTGAAACACGGTGGTATTACCAATATGATGGACCGTTTGTCAAACCCAGCAAAAATGAAAGCTTTTGAATTGGCTGAAGAATTGAAAACGATTCTCAAACCTTTATTTGAAAAACATATGGATGAGATCATCTCCGGACATTTCTCAAAAACGATGATGGAAGATTGGGCAAATGATGATGTCAACTTATTAAAATGGCGTGCTGCAACTGGCGAAACTGCTTTTGAAAAAACAGAATTGACTACAAATCATATTTCGCAACAAGAGTATTTCGACCATGGTGTATTGATGGTGGCTTTTGTGAAGTCGGGCGTTGAATTGGCGTTTGAAACAATGGTGAGTGCAGGTATTGTAGAAGATTCAGCTTATTATGAATCGCTTCACGAATTGCCATTGATTGCAAATACCATCGCAAGAAAAAAACTATTCGAAATGAACCGTGTCATTTCTGATACAGCAGAATACGGTTGTTATTTATTTGACCACGCTTGTAAACCGTTGCTGAAAGATTTTATGAAATCCTTGGATGCCAATGTCGTTGGAAAACCGTTTTCAAAAACAAATGCGGTTGATAATTTGGAATTGATTGCCGTTAATGATGCTATCCGAAACCATCCGATTGAATCCATTGGAAAAAAATTAAGGGCTGCAATGAAAGCAATGAAAACAATCAAAACTGACGTGGCTGTTGAAGATACTGTATTAGTTTAATATGGAAATTGACACCAAACCATATCGTCCAACAATAGCTTCGGTTGAAGCAGCGGCTAGAAGATTGGAAGGCATTGCATCGGTGACGCCATTGATTAAAAACCTCCAATATTCAAAGCAATTTGATGCCAATATTTTCTTCAAGCGGGAAGATTTACAACAGGTGCGTTCGTATAAAATCCGGGGCGCTTATAATAAAATATCGTCCTTGGATTCCTCTCAAATTGAAAACGGCATTGTATGTTCGAGTGCTGGAAATCACGCACAAGGAGTGGCTTTGTCTTGTAAATTATTGCACATTAATGGTACGATTTTTATGCCGGCACCTACACCAAAACAGAAAATCGAACAGGTTAAAATGTTTGGTGAAGACTACATCGATGTCATTTTGGTGGGCGATACGTATGACGATGCCTATCACGCAGCTATTCTTGAATCTGAACGCTTGAGCAAAACCTTTATCCATCCATTTAATGATGAAAAAGTCATTGAAGGCCAAGCAACGGTTGGATTGGAGATTATGGACCAAGCCGAACATCCTATTAATTATGTGTTTGTTCCTGTTGGAGGTGGAGGATTATCTGCGGGTTTGTCTGCGGTTTTTAAAGAATTATCTCCAAATACAAAAATTATAGGAGTGGAACCAAAAGGCGCTCCTTCTATGTCAACTTCTATAAAAAACAAAAGGAATACAGAATTACATCATATAGAGAATTTCGTGGATGGCGCGGCTGTTAAACGGGTTGGGGATTTGAATTTTTCTATTTGCCAACAAAATCTATACGATATGATTACGGTAGATGAAGGAAAAATTTGCCAAACGATTTTGGATTTGTACAATAAAGAAGCCATTGTTGTAGAACCTGCGGGCGCTATGAGCATCGCAGCGCTGGAACAATATACCGATGAAATCAAAGGTAAAAATGTGATTTGTATCGTCAGCGGAAGCAACAACGATATCTTAAGAACTCCAGAAATAAAAGAAAGAGCTCTTTTGTACGCCAATTTAAAACATTATTTTATCATCAAGTTTCCACAGCGCGCAGGTGCCTTACGAGAATTTGTAGTGGATATTTTGGGCCCAAACGACGATATTACCTATTTCGAGTACACAAAAAAGACGAATCGTGAAAATGGTGCAGCTTTAGTAGGAATAGAGTTGAAATCCGCAGATGATTTACAACCATTGATAACCAAATTGAAACTTCATAATTTCTATGGAGATTATCTCAATGATAAACCCGATTTATTTCAATTTTTGATATGACTATAACATTTACTTCGACTTTTAATTTTCAACTTCTTAATTTTATAATTTAAGACGACTATAAAACCATATTATGACGATACCATTTCAAGACATTCCAGCGGAATTTCAAATGAAAACATTAGTACGCCAACAATCCTATTTGGTTTCGGGCGAATTGAAACATTGGGCAGGCGATGTCACCGAGGTGTATTCAACGATTTCTTCAACTGCCACCTATCAACCAACTTTATTGGGAAGCATTCCAGAACTGGGAGAAAAAGAAGCACTGGAAGCACTCGATTCTGCTTGTACAGCTTATGATAAAGGCCAGGGATTATGGCCTACAATGAAAGTTGTGGATAGAATTGCATGCATGGAAAAATTTGTGGAGCAAATGAAAACCAAACGTGAGGAGGTTGTTAAATTGCTGATGTGGGAGATAGGAAAAAACTTGCCGGATTCTCAAAAAGAGTTCGATAGAACGGTAGAATACATTTATGATACCATTGAAGATTACAAACAATTGGATAGAAATTCTGCTAAATTTCAAAAGCACGATGGCGTATATGCTCACATTCGTAGAGGCCCATTGGGGGTTGTGTTGTGTTTAGGTCCATATAATTATCCTTTGAATGAGACTTTCGCCTTGCTAATTCCTGCATTGATTATGGGTAACACAGTTATTTTTAAACCTGCAAAACATGGTGTTTTATTATTGTCACCATTGTTGGAGGCGTTTCAAAATAGCTTTCCAAAAGGTGTCGTGAATATCATTTATGGAAGAGGCAGAGTGGTGGCTACACCGATTATGCAATCTGGGAAAGTAGATGTGTTGGCTTTGATTGGAAATAGTAAATCTGCCAACGCACTACAAAACCAACATCCAAAGAAAAACAGACTGCGGTTAGTCTTGGGATTGGAAGCAAAGAATCCAGCCATCGTTTTAAAAGATGCTGATTTGGATTTGGCGATTGAAGAATGTATTTCAGGTACAACTTCCTTTAACGGACAACGTTGTACCGCCTTGAAAATATTATATGTTCATACTGATATCATTGAAGAATTCAATAAACGATTCTCCGAAAAGGTCGATGCCCTCAAATTTGGAAATCCTTGGGAAGCTGGTGTGAAATTAACGCCATTGCCAGAACCTGATAAACCTGCTTATATTCAAGAACTAATTGATGATGCTTTAGAAAAAGGAGCTAAAATCTTAAATGAAAAAGGCGGGAAAACTACAAAGAATTACATATTCCCTGCTGTGCTATATCCTGTGAATAAAGAAATGAGGGTGTTTCAAGAAGAACAGTTTGGGCCAGTGATTCCAATAGTTCCTTTTACGGATATTGAAGAACCGCTCGATGATATGGCGGAATCCAATTACGGTCAACAAGTGAGTTTGTTTGGTAAAGATTTAAAGACCTTGGCACCTTTAATTGATACTTTAGTCAATCTGGTATGTCGAGTCAACCTTAATAGTTCATGCCAAAGAGGTCCAGATGTGTATCCATTTACAGGACGAAAAGATTCAGCCGTTGGAACTTTGAGCGTGCATGACGCCCTGCGTTCGTTCTCAATAAGAACCTTTGTGGCATCAAAAGATAACGAGTATAATAATGCCATTCTCAATAAGTTATTGGATAGCAAGGCCTCTAATTTTGTGAGTACAGATTATATTTTATAAAAAAAGTTAATAGTTATTTGAAATGTTAAATAAAATGTTACTTTTGATTTATGATTTTAATGAAAAATAAAATACGTCCATCAAGTCCCGCAATCGCATTGCGCGGACGCCGCAGTGCATTCTAGACTTTGAAGCATTTCACTAACGTATATTTTATTTTTTACCTTGATTAAATTAAATTCCATATTAAATTTCCAAAATTCAGTTATTTTAAACAATAACCGTTTTATTTTACATGCTCCGATAAGACGTCGCCCGTAAGGGTACGCTGTCTTTTGAACCTAGGTGAGTCCGGTTCTTCTTTTCAAATTCACTTTCACTTTTTTTAATTTTAAACAACAAAACGATGAAGATTGTTATTGCGGATAAATCACATAGCGTTTATGCCGAAATTATTTGTGACACTATTGCAGAATCTGCTAAAGTCAGAGGAACTGGTATCGCAAAACGTACGCCTGAATATATCATTACCAAAATGGAAAATGGCAATGCCGTTATCGCATTAGAAGGTGATACATTTGCTGGTTTTTGCTATATCGAAGCTTGGAGCCATGGTAAGTTCGTCGCCAATTCTGGTTTGATTGTCCATCCAGATTTTAGGGAACAGGGCTTGGCCAAAAAGATAAAACAAAAAGTTTTTGAACATTCTCGAACTAAATTCCCTGATGCCAAAATTTTCAGCATAACAACAGGGTTGGCAGTGATGAAAATGAATAGCGATTTAGGTTACAAACCAGTAACATTTTCAGAATTGACCACAGACCAGTCGTTTTGGAACGGTTGTCAAACCTGTAAAAACTTTGATATACTGCAACGAACCGAACAGAAAATGTGCTTATGTACAGGCATGTTGTATGACGCAAATAAAAAACCAGAACCTGCTGAACATGAACATATGTTTGACAAAAAGGTTTGGACACGGTTAAAAATCATCAAGCAGACCATGTTCCTTAAAAAAGAAAAGAAATGAAAAAGTTAGTATTAGCCTACAGCGGTGGATTGGATACCTCATATTGCGCGGTGCATTTATCAAAAGATGAAGGTTTTGAAGTGCATGCCGTAAGCGTCAATACGGGAGGTTTTACTTCGGAAGAAATTAAGAGGATAGAATCCAATGCTTACAAAATGGGTGTTTCCACGTACAAAAACATCGATGCCGTTACGTCCTATTACAACAAGGTGATTAAGTATTTAATCTTCGGGAATGTCTTGAAAAATAATAGTTATCCCTTATCTGTAAGTGCTGAACGTATTATACAGGCCATCGAAATTATCGAGTACGCCAAAAGTATTGATGCCCAATACATCGCTCACGGAAGTACGGGCGCCGGAAATGATCAAGTGCGTTTTGATATGATTTTCCAAACCTTGGCGCCACATATCAAAATCATCACACCGATTCGCGATAAAAAATTGTCAAGACAGGAGGAAATAGACTATCTGAAAGCAAATGATGTCGATATGTCTTGGGACAAAGCGAAATATTCCATCAATAAAGGTCTTTGGGGCACGAGTGTAGGAGGTGAAGAAACTTTGACGTCTGAAAAGCCGTTGCCAGAGACAGCATATCCTTCCCAATTGAAAAATGAAGGCCAAGAGAAAGTAACCTTGACGTTTGAAAAAGGTGAATTGGTTGCTATCAACGGCGAAAAAAATAGTCCAGAAAAGAACATTGAGATATTGAATAATTTGGCATCACCTTTCGCAATTGGACGCGATGTTCATGTTGGAGATACCATTATCGGAATTAAAGGACGTGTTGGCTTTGAAGCTGCAGCTGCCTTGATTATAATCAAAGCACATCACTTGTTGGAAAAACATACCTTGACCAAATGGCAATTGCAACACAAAGATTATTTGTCCAGTTTTTATGGAATGCATTTGCACGAAGGTCAATATTTGGACCCTGTGATGCGAAATATCGAAGCCTTTTTGGAAAGTAGTCAGGCGCAAGTTTCAGGTGATGTTGTGGTGAGCTTGAAACCATATCATTTTTCGTTGGATGGAATCAATTCTAAACATGATTTAATGAATGCTAAATTCGGTAGTTATGGTGAAATGAACAAAGGTTGGACAGCAGAGGAAGCCAAAGGATTTATTAAAATCATAGGCAACCAAAACAGGATTTATCATCAAGTAAATTCGGAACTATGATAAAAGTAGGAATTATTGGAGGGGCAGGTTACACGGCTGGCGAGTTGATTCGGATATTACTTCATCATAGAGAAGCCAAGATTAATTTTGTTTATAGCACGTCCAATTCTGGAAACAAGGTGAGTAGTGTCCATCAAGATTTACTTGGTTCTACCGATTTGGAATTTACTGGCGAAATTAATTCGAATGTAGACGCACTTTTTCTCTGTTTAGGACATGGCAATTCCAAATCATTTTTGGAAACCAATTCGTTTTCAGACAAAACAAAAATCATCGATTTAAGCAATGATTTCAGATTGGGAAAAGATAAATCTTTTCAAAATAAAACATTTGTATACGGACTGCCTGAACTTCAAAAGGAAGCCATTAAAAAAGCAAATTATATTGCAAATCCAGGGTGTTTTGCCACCGCCATTCAATTAGCGTTATTACCATTGGCAGAAAACAGCTTGCTAGAATCGGATGTGCACGTAAATGCCGTGACAGGTTCAACGGGTGCTGGAACAATGTTGTCTAACACAACTCATTTTACATGGAGAGACAACAATTTTTCATCCTATAAATTATTTGACCACCAACATTTAGGCGAAATCAATGAATCTCTAAAGCGGTTGCAATCTGATTACAGGTCAGACATTCTTTTTGTCCCAAATCGCGGGAACTTTTCAAGAGGAATTTTTGCGACGGCTTATACCAATTTTAGTGGAAGTTTGAAGGAAGCTAAAACTATTTACAAAGATTTTTTCAAGGATGCCGCCTTCACATTCGTATCTGATGATGATATTCATTTAAAGCAAGTAGTCAATACCAATAAATGTTTGCTTCATCTTTACAAACATAATAACCTATTGTTGATTACAAGTGTGATTGACAATTTGTTGAAAGGTGCTTCAGGTCAAGCGATTCAAAATATGAATTTGATGTTTGGTTTTGAGGAAACAGAGGGATTAAAATTAAAAGCAAGTTATTTTTAAAGTCAAAATGACCTTTCAGGTTTTTAAAACCTGAAAGGTCTGAACAACGTAATAAATATGAAAATAGCCATTATAGGAACTGGAAACCTAGGACAATCCATCGCAAAAGGATTGATAACCAACAATGCCATTACATCGCTTTTTTTGACCAAAAGAAATCCGGAAGCCATTCAGAAGTTCGAAGGATATCAAAATGTCACCATTACATCGGACAATATTCTGGCAATACAAAAATCTGATATTTTGATTTTTGCGGTCCAACCAGCGCATTTTGAATCGGTTTTAGAGGAAATCGAACCATTCTTAACAGAGAACCATGTCGTGATTTCTACAGTTACCGGGTATAGTATTGCTAAAATAGAAGCTGTTTTAGGGGTTGAAAGATTCATCATCAGAGCCATGCCAAATACCGCCATCGCTGTTGGTAAATCCATGACCTGCATTTGCAGTAACCTTTTGGGAAAAAAACGCATAAAGGTGGCTGAAGCAATTTTCAACCGATTGGGACATTCTATGATAATTCCAGAAGAACAAATGCAAGCGGCCACGGTGGTGTGTGCCAGCGGAATCGCCTTTTGGATGCGACTGATTCGTGCCACAACACAAGCAGCCATTCAACTTGGATTTGATGCCAAAGAAGCACAGGAATTGGCGATGTACACAAGTGAAGGTGCCGCCAATTTATTGATTACCAATGGCGACCATCCAGAAGAGGAAATCGACAGAGTAACGACTCCGAGAGGTTGCACGATTGAAGGCCTAAATGAAATGGAGCATAAAGGATTAAGTTCATCGCTCATCCAAGGCATGATTGCATCCTATAATAAAATCAGTAATATTAAAAAGGAACAAATATAAAAACCTGCAAGGTTTTCAAAACCTTGTAGGTTTAACTCTAAAAAACCTTGTAGGTTTCACTATAAATATAATAATACAATGAGTTTATTTAACGTATATCCATTGTTCGATATCACGCCTGTGAGGGCGAAGGATATGTATGTGTACGATGAAAATGACACAGAATATCTCGATTTGTATGGTGGTCATGCTGTGATTTCTATTGGACATTCACATCCAAAATATGTGGAGGCGATTTCAAATCAAGTGTCCAAAATGGGCTTCTATAGTAACGCTATTCAAAACCCATTGCAAGAGAAGTTGGCAGATAGATTGGAAGAATTATCTGGTTGCAAAGACTATCAATTGTTTTTGTGTAATTCGGGTGCTGAAGCCAATGAAAACGCATTGAAACTGGCATCATTCTATAATGGAAAACATAAAATTTTAGCCTTCAAGAATTCATTTCATGGTCGTACGTCTGCAGCTGTGGCAGCGACAGATGACGCTAAAATTGTCGCGCCGTTGAATGCGCAACAAGAAGTTGATTTTGTAGAATTAGGAGATTTAGATTCCGTTGAAAATATATTGAAACAGAATCAAACCTGTGCATTGATTGTTGAATGTATTCAAGGCGTTGGAGGTTTGGACCAAAGCACAACAGAATTTTACAAGGGACTCGAATCATTATGTAAAACATATAACACTATTTTGATTGCAGATGAAGTGCAGTCTGGTTTTGGGCGAACTGGTGATTTCTTTGCGTTTCAAAAACACAAAATAACGCCAGATATCATTTCAATTGCAAAAGGTATGGGCAACGGATTTCCAATCGGCGGTATTTTGATTCATCCATCAATAGAAGCATCTTTCGGTTTATTAGGAACTACTTTTGGAGGAAATCATTTAGCATGTGCAGCTTCATTGGCAGTTTTAGACGTTTTGGAAGAGGAAAATTTAATGAAAAATGCTACCGAAATGTCTGATTATTTTATTAAAAGAGCCCAAGATTTACCACATTTAAAAACCATCAAAGGAAGAGGTTTGATGCTCGGTTTGGAATTTAATTTTCCAGTTGGAGACTTACGCAAGAAATTGATATATCAACATAAAATTTTTACAGGAAGTGCCAAAAATCCGAACCTGATTAGAATCCTTCCACCATTAACAATTCAAAAGAAACATTTCGATGTGCTTTTTGATGCTTTGCTAAAAGAACTGTAAACATAACCTGCAAGGTTTTCAAAGCCACCTGCAAGGTTATCAAACAACCTGCAAGGTTTTCAAAACCTTGTAGGTTTGAATAAAAAATTTAATTGAAAAGATTCCCGCTGAAGTTTATCTTGAGCGGAGTCGAAAGAAGGGAAATAGTCATGAATAAATACACCGAAATAAAAGACATATCAAACCTACCCGAAACCATCAAGGATGCCATTTTGCTTAAAATGAACCCTTTTGAGTTCGAAACCTTGGGAAAACATAAAACCTTGGTCATGTTGTTTTTCAATGCGAGTTTGCGAACACGATTGAGCACTGAAAAAGCAGCGAAAAATCTTGGAATGCAAGTGATGGTCTTGAATGTCAATGATGCGTGGAATATTGAGTTTGAAGATGGAAGTATCATGAACGCCAATTCTTCCGAACATATAAAAGAAGCCGCAAGAGTTATTTCGCAATATGCCGATATCATTGCAGTGCGGGCGTTTCCAACGTTAACTGACAAACAAAAAGATGAATCCGAGTATGTGTTGCAAAATTTCGTAAAATATGCAACGGTTCCGATTATCAATATGGAAAGTGCAACGGCGCATCCTATGCAAGCCTTGGCGGATGCTATCACCATTTCTGAATTGGCCGATAAACCAAAACCAAAAGTAGTATTGTCTTGGGCACCCCACCCTCGCGCGCTGCCGCAAGCAGTAGCGAATTCTTTTG
>JBBSLN010000002.1:0-36458 GCA_038255205.1 Flavobacteriales bacterium | reverse complement strand
TGGATTTTCAGGATTATTGTTGTCAAACACATGGAAACCTTCGTTTTTTTCGTTGACAAACAGAAATTGTCCTTTCACATAAATCTTTCCAGAATTGACAATCGTTTTTGGGCTTTCGAAACCAGTTGAAGCTTCAAAGGCGGCACGTTTCATTATGATTGGTGTGTAGGCGGCCGATGGAATTATAACTACATCATCGGATTGGTCGTTCCACCAACAACTCTGTAGAATTGCGAGGGTCATGAGTAGTACCACTAATTTTGTTTTTTTCATAGTTTCTAATTTGATTGGTTATTGTAATGTGATTAAGCGATTTACTAGTAGATGCAAAAATGTATAAAAGGTTGCTTTGATTTCAAAAAAAAATCCTGTTCAATGCGAACAGGATTTAATTGTTTTGATTTTTACTTCTACTAATAATAAGTATAACGTCTTACTTTCGAAATATATTTAGCCAAACGAATCACTTGATGGCTGTAACCATATTCATTATCATACCATATATATAGGAGTGCATTTTTTCCGTCGGCTCTTACAATAGTCGCTTTGCTGTCATAAATTGCAGGTGCGGAAACGCCAACAATATCACTTGATACCAATTCGTCACTCAATTCATATTTGATTTGCTCTACTAAATTTCCTTCGAGCGCATATTTTTTCAAGATTCCATTGATGCCTTCTAAAGAGGTTTCTTTCTCCAACTCTAAATTCAATATGGCAAGTGATCCATTAGGAACAGGAACTCGAATCGCATTTGAAGTTAGTTTTCCCTCCATAGAAGGCAAAGCTTTTGTCACAGCACTTCCAGCACCGGTTTCGGTAATGACCATATTCAATCCGGCAGCGCGACCACGACGGTATTTATCATGATAATTATCGACCAAATTCTGATCATTTGTATAGGCATGTATCGTTTCGATATGACCGTGTTTTACGACCAATGTATCTTCTATAGCTTTCAAAACAGGCGTAATGGCATTGGTAGTGCATGATGCGGCAGAAAAAATATCCACTTCGTCTGGATCGTAATCCAAATGATTAACACCATGAACAATATTAGGGACACCTTTTCCTGGTGCAGTCAACAAAACTTTGGAAACCCCTTTTGAAGATAAATGTCTTGTCAACGCTTCTTTGTCTCTAAAAACACCAGTGTTATCAATGACCAATGCATCTTTAATTCCGTATTTAGTATAATCAATATCTTCTGGATTGTTTGCGGAAATGATATTTACGGTTGTTCCGTTAATAATCAAAGCACTATTTTTCAAATCGGCAATGACTGTTCCTGAAAAATTACCGTGAACGGAATCATTTCGTAACAACGAAGCTCTTTTTTCCAGAACGGTTTGGTCGATTTTGCCTCGAGTTACAATGGCTCTCAATCGCATTTGGCTACCCTTTCCTGTTTTGGTCATTAATTCCCGTGCGACCAATCGGCCTATTCTTCCAAATCCATACAGCACCACATCTTTGGGTGTGATGGTTTCATATTTACCGGCACCTTTAAGCTTGTCTGATACAAAGGCCAGTGCGTTGCCGTATTTTTGGTCTTCGAGATGGAATTCATAGGTCAACTTACCTATATCCAATTTGGCTGGTGGGATATCCAATTGTTTAATGGCTTGTGCAATCTCCACAGAATCGAAAATAGAAATCGGTTTCCCGACGAATTCGCCTGCATATTCATGCAAGTTGAGAATATCGCTGACGTTTTTATCAATTAATTGGTTTCTAAATATAACCAACTCAATCGATTTGTCATACCAAAGGTCACTCACAATCTTAATAAATTCGACTGTAGCACGTCTTCGGTCGGCTTGAAAAGCCAATTCTTTTTCATAAGTTCCGTTCAAACTCATAGTGTTAAGGTTTAGTGTGCCCACCTTATGGCAGACAGGTTTTGGTTTAAATTTTTTGCAAAAATAGTATATTTCAAACGTTTTCGTAGCGTTTTACACAAATAAAAACCCTTCAAGATTATTAATCTCAAAGGGCTCAACCAACTATTAATAAAACGTCTTATTTGAAGATAAAACTTTCCTTTTGTCCTTTTGTGTTGATGACACTAATCTTACTGATTTTGTCACCATATTTTTGTTGTAATTTGGATATATCTTCTATGGAATTCACTTTTTGATTATTTATTTCCGTAATGATATAGCCTGAATTGATACCTAAATTTTTATATAGTGCATAATTTTCATTCTTGACTACCAGGACGCCATATTCAATATTGTATTTTTCCTTGGCTTGTTTCGGAATGTTCTTAAGTTGCATATCTAGATATTCTACAGTTGCGATTTCACTTTTTGATAGTGTCACAGGAATTACTTTTTCATTTCCATCACGTTTTATAGTCACATTCACCACATCGTTCGGACGTTTGGTGTTCAAATAACCGCTTAAATCGGAGAATTTTGAAATTTGGATATTGTCAATTTTTTTTATGATATCTCCATTTTTAATTCCAGCTTTCGCAGCTCCTGAATTTTCTTCAATTTCACTCACATAAACGCCATTTATTTCGTTCAAACCATTTTCAACGGCATATTCAGAATTTTTATTGAGAATGTTGACACCTAAAATTCCTGTTTGAACATCTCCAAATTCCATGATATCCTCCACAACTTTTCGTGCAATATTACTTGGCACTGCAAAAGAATAACCAATATAAGAACCTGTTTGGGAAGTGATGGCTGTGTTGATACCTATTAAGTCGCCGTTTATATTTACCAATGCACCACCAGAATTTCCTGGATTCACTGCGGCATCTGTTTGAATGAATGACTGTGCATTGACACCCGACAAGTCTCTCGATTTTGCACTGATAATTCCAGCAGTTACTGTCGATGTTAAATTAAACGGATTACCAACAGCCAACACCCATTCGCCCACTTTAGCTTGGTCAGAATCTCCGAATGTAGCATACGGTAAATCGTTGTCAGCATCTATTTTTAAAAGTGCAATGTCTGTTTTTTCATCTGTTCCGATTAATTTGGCAGTATAAATTTTATTATCATTTAAGGTAATGGATAGATCCTGTGCACCATTGATGACGTGATTATTGGTTATGATGTAACCATCAGGCGAAATAATGACGCCACTTCCAGTACCAACCTGTGTTCGTGGCTGGCTGCGACCATAAAATAAGTCTTGCAAGGTTGCAGGGCCACCCTGACCTACCGTTGTGTTTTTGACATGGACTACGGCATGCACCGCGCTTTCCGCTGCTCGTATAAAATTAGGAGCATCGGCATTGTTGTAAAGTAAATTGGATGCGGAATTGTTTGTCGTTATAAAAGATGGCTTCGACTCATTTGAAGGAACAAAAAATTTGGTGTCTTTTTCGACAAGAAGTTTATAAGCGGATAAAGTCATGATTCCACCCATAACGGAAACGAATAATAAGGTTAAAATCTTTTTCATTTAAATGTTTTATTTATAATTAGATATGGTACTAACGATTAAAATTAAATATTTATTGAACAGACAATTACGGTTTAACGATTTTTAACGCCAACTTTAACTGTCATTTAACAATAGACAAAAGCCGTTCTTTATTCTTATATTTGCCCGAACATATGGACATAGAATTTTATAAATATCAAGGAACAGGTAATGATTTTGTGATGATTGATAATCGTCAGGAATTATTTTGCAAAAATGATACCAAACTTATAGCCAATTTATGCGACCGACGTTTCGGAATAGGTGCCGATGGATTGATTTTATTGGAAAACCATCCGAAGGCTGATTTTCAAATGGTCTATTTTAATGCCGATGGAAATCAAAGTACTATGTGTGGTAATGGTGGTCGTTGCATCACAGCGTTTGCTAATTTTTTGGGAATCATCAAGAACAAAGCAACCTTTGAAGCCATTGATGGAATCCATCATTCAATCATGGAAAATGAATTAGTGAAACTTCAAATGCAGGATGTAAAATCCATTGAAAAACATGAAAAGCATGTGTTTTTGAATACAGGTTCTCCTCATCATGTTCAACTGGACTCTGATTTGGAACTTTTGGACATTAAGACTGTTGGAAGCCGAATCCGTTATGGTGCTCCTTATTATCAAGAAGGGAGCAACGTGAATTTTGTCAAAAAATTGACCGAAGAATCCTTTTTTGTCCGCACTTATGAACGAGGTGTGGAAGATGAAACCCTGTCTTGTGGGACTGGTGTGACCGCGGTTGCCCTTGCAATGAATTATAGTGGAGAAACTGAAAAAAACCTTATTATGCTTCACACGCAGGGTGGAGCATTGCAAGTTGCTTTTGAGAAAAAGGGTAATGGTTATAAAAACATTTGGCTGATTGGTCCAGCAACCCAAGTATTTAAAGGAATGATATGATAACATTAAAGGGGAAACATATCTATTTACGAGCTTTGGAGCCTGAAGACCTCGAATTTATTCATACCATCGAAAATGACGAGACTTTTTGGGATATCAGCAATACACAAACACCTTTTTCGAGGTTCATTTTAAAACGATATCTCGAAAACTCACATAAAGATATTTTTGAAGCCAAACAGTTGCGTTTGGTCATTTCAAATTATGAAGATGAAGCGTTGGGAATGATTGATTTATTTGATTTCGATTTTAAGAACAGTCGTGCAGGCATTGGAATTTTAGTGAAGGAATCGGTACATCGAAAACGAGGTTTTGGCAAAGAAGCGCTGGAGTTATTGGTCAATTACTGTTTTCATCATTTGAGTTTACACCAATTATATTGTAATATCACAGAAGATAATAAAGACAGTATTTCTTTGTTTTCAAATCAAGGTTTTGAAATGGTGGGTCTCAAAAAAGACTGGAATGCCGTCAACGGAGACTATCAAAACGAATATTTGTATCAACTTATCAATCATTAAATGTATATCAAAAAAATTCTTATTGCCATTGTTCTTATTGGGCTTGTCGTTGCTGGAGTTGTTGCATACAACATCTATACAAATATGTTCAATTCGAATACAGCTTTTAATAATGATGAAACTTATGTTTATATTCCAACCAATGCCACATATAACGATGTCAGAAAACAGTTGGAGCCTTTGTTGAAAGATATTGAGAGCTTTGACGTACTTGCAAAGCACAAAAAATATACTACAAATATCAAGGCTGGTCGCTATATCATTAAAAAGAATATGAACAATAATGATGTCATCAACTCCATCCGAAGCAATAATGTTCCTTTACGATTGTCTTTCAATAATCAGGAAACCATTGAGAATCTGGCAGGACGCATCTCATCACAAATTGAACCTGATAGTTTATCATTGGTAAATGCTATGACTGATTCTGAATTTTTGAATGCGAATGACTTTTCAAGCGCTATGTCACTAGGCATGTATATTCCCAACAGTTATGAGTTCTTCTGGAACACCTCTGCCGAACAATTTAGGGACAGAATGTTGAAAGAATATAACAGATTTTGGACGGAGACACGAATGAGCAAAGCAAAAGCTCTCGATTTGACACCCAAACAAGTGATAATCTTAGCATCCATAGTCCAGAAAGAAACGGCCAAAGCTGATGAACGTCCTCGTGTCGCTGGTGTTTATTTGAATCGGTTGAAAGTAAAAATGCCACTTCAAGCAGATCCAACGGTCATTTATGCCATTAAAAAAAGCACGAATGATTTTGACCAAGTCATCAAGCGTGTGCTTTATAAAGATTTGGAATTGGACTCTCCATACAATACTTATAAATATGGTGGTTTGCCACCTGGCTTGATTGCCATGCCTGATATTTCGTCTATTGATGCAGTTTTAAATCCAGAAAGTCATGATTATTTCTATTTTGTAGCTGACGTTAAAAATTTTGGGTATCATAAATTCGCAAAGACTTTATCGCAACATAATGTGAACAGACAGGAATATGTGCGTTGGATCAATCAACAAGGTGTCAATCGCTAATTTTGAAATATGTCTCAAAACATCTCTTTATTGTTTTTTTACTGTCTTTCTCCGCGTTTTCACAATCTAAATTAGAGTCATTCCTGAAACCAAGTGATTCTTTAAATATTCCCAGACGCAACGCTGTTTATATTACCGAAGCTTCACTGGCAACTGTTTCATTGGTTGGCTTGAATCAATTATGGTATGCCGAATATCAACAAACACAATTTCATATTATCAATGATAATGATGAATGGCTGCAAATGGATAAGCTTGGTCATGTGTTTTCATCCTATCAATTGGGTAGAATAGGAGCGAATGTTTTGGAATGGAGTGGCGAAAGTGAAAAAAACCAATTGCTTTACGGATCAACTTTGGGCTTTGCCTTTTTAACGGCGGTCGAGGTTTTTGACGGTTTTAGTGAAGAATGGGGCTTTTCTTGGGGCGATATGATAGCGAACGCATCGGGAACAGGATTATATATAGGACAGGAATTGCTTTGGAAAGAACAGCGAATGACTATAAAATATTCGTTTCATCAAACTGATTTTGCGGCGCAGCGACCCGATAAACTCGGAAAAGGTTTTCTAGAAGAAGTTCTAAAAGACTATAATGGTCAAACCTATTGGTTGAGTGCAAATGTGCATTCTTTTTTTAAGGAAAGCAATATTCCTAAATGGTTGAACGTTGCTATCGGTTATGGAGCAGAAGGTATGCTTAACGGAAAAAGTGAGCGTGTTAATAAGTTGATTATAAGTCCGCAGCGAAGACGTCAATTCTTTTTAAGTTTGGATGTAGATTTGACAAAAATTAAAACGAATTCCCACGTCTTGAAATCCGTATTTGACGTTTTGAACGTAATTAAGGTGCCATTTCCCGCTTTGGAGTTGGACGGAAAAAATGGCTTGAAAGCGCATTTCATCTACTTTTAACATACATTAACAGTCTAATTGTCAGCAACTAAATAATAGTTGTATATTTGCAGGCTGAAAATTTAGAACGAAAAACACTGTTAATCTGTTCTATTAAATTAGGAGTTATGATAAAAAAATGGACTACTTATTTCGCTATCCCTCTTGCAATTTTGACTGTTGTAATTATTGCGCTATTTCCAGATAAAACTGTGGACATGACCAATTTTTCTACTAAAGGTTTAGAACTCAATTATACAGTTCACAAAGATATCGCGATGCTGTCTGAAACGGAACAAAGCACAATCAACCCTTTGCAAGCTAATCTTTCCCCTCAATTGGGCAACGCTTATACTGGTTTTAAAGAAGCCGTAGCCTTTAAAGAATCTAGGGGTAAATACCACATTGTGAATGATTTCGGGTATTTGGGTAAATATCAATTTGGTTTAGAGACTCTAAAGTTGATAGGAATCTATAATGCCGATCAATTCTTATATAATCCAGAACTGCAAGAAAAAGCATTTATGGCAAATGCCCAGCGAAACAAGTGGGTATTGCGTAAAGATATTTCTCGCTTTGAAGGAAAAATTGTGAGTGGTATCAAAATTACCGAATCTGGAATTTTAGCAGCGGCTCATCTTGCGGGTCCTGGAAGCGTAAAAAAATTCTTGAGAAGTTATGGCAATGATACATTCTCTGACGCTTTTGGCTCTTCGATTAAATCGTATATGAAAAAGTTTTCTGGTTACGATACATCTAATATTGTTCCTGATAAAACTGCGAAAGTTACGTTATAATCAATCCTTATGAATGATAAAAATCGCTGGGCGTTTGTGTAAATCAACTTTCACAAAATTCCAGTCCTTTACGGTCATCGTCCTGATATATTCAGTTGAGAGTGTCAAGTCGCATGCTACACAAACTCGTGTTTGAGGCTGAAGTGTATTGCACAAATCTTTAAGTATTTTATTATTTCTATAAGGCGTTTCAATGAATATTTGAGATTGATTTTGCTCATATGATAAACGTTCCAATCGCTTCAATTCAGTCTTTCGTTCATTTTTATCAATAGGTAAATAGCCATTGAATGTAAAACTCTGACCATTCATACCAGACCCCATCAAAGCCAAAATAATACTTGAAGGGCCTACCAATGGTACTACTTGTATGTGATTTTGATGTGCTAATTTTACAATCTCTGCTCCCGGATCTGCAATGGCAGGACATCCGGCTTCTGATAGCAAACCCATCGATTTACCTTCCTTGCATGCCTCAAGAAAATGAGCCAACTCCGTATCTTGGGTATATTTATTTAAGACATGGAATTTTAGACTAGGTTGCGATTTGTTTTTACTGATAGATTTAATAAAACGTCGTGCTGTTTTTTCATTTTCTACAATGAAATCGTCTATGGATTCAATAATTTTTTTTATTGATATTGGCAATATTTCTAAAGGTGGATTATCCCCTAGACCTGTTGGGATTAAATACAATTTGCCAATTTGATGTTCCATTATTTTCTTATAAGTTTTTTGATTGCAACAGTACCTTCAGTGTTTGTGATTTCAACTAAATACATTCCACTAGTCAATTCTTCGGTAGAAATAGTAATCAATTGAGATTCAAAATCTGAAACTGTTGAAATTAATTTTCCTTGTAGACTAAAGATATTTACGGATTTAATCACCATTGTAGAATTAGAAATATCCAAGGTTATTTCGTTTTTTGCAGGATTAGGAAACAATTTCACTGCAAAAGGATTTTTTTCTTCGATACTCAGATTGGAGTCTATAATCCTATAGATGGTTCCTGAATCAATTCCTGCGATATAAAGTTCGCCATTATTATCTTCACCAAAAGTGGTCCATCCATTTCCACTAAACGCGGGTGTAAAGGTCATATTCCAATTGGCTCCAGATTGTTCTAAAATTCCAATTTCATTACTACAATAGTCTGCAAAAAAATATAGACCAACTAAGTTTAGTTGTGCAGTCCCTCTGTATCGATAACCACCAGTAATGGAACATTTAAAAAGTCCATTTCCAGTATGGGTATATTGTGAGATGGGAAAAGTCAAGGAACTACTAGGTGGACAATTGCTACTTTGGTCAAAAATAGAATTTCCTTCATAGCATCGCCATCCATAATTGAGACCCGCTTCGGTAGATGCCACCATATTGATTTCTTCCCTAACATTTTGCCCAACATCGGCAATCCATAAATCATTGGTGTCTCTGTCGAATGAAAATTTCCATGGGTTTCTCAATCCATAAGCCCAAATTTCTTCCATGGCGCTTGTGCTACCAGCGAAAGGGTTATCGGATGGTATTCCATAATTTCCCTTACCGTTTCCATCGACATCGATACGTAGCAACTTACCCAAAAGAGTTGTCAATGACTGTGCCCTGTTCTGTGGGTCTCCTCCAGAGCCTCCATCGCCCGATGAAATGTACAAATATCCATCTGCTCCGAATGCCATATCACCGCCATTATGGTTTGCGTAAGGCTGCGTATAGGTAAGAAGTTGCAATTCCGAAGTATCATCAGCTATATCTGGATTAGCCGTGCTTTTCGTAAAACGGGAAATCACGGTGTTGCCACTATTGTTGATATAATTAACATAGAAATAACCATTGGTAGCATAATTGGGATGAAATGCTAAACCGAGCAAACCGCGTTCTCCACCGCCATTAATGACTATGGGGTTTATATTTAAAAAAGGGGTGCCATTTTTAGAACCATCGGAATTAACTATTTGTATTAGACCTGCCCGTTCCACCACAAAAAGTCTTGAATCACCAGCATTTTTAATATTTATCGGACTGCTGAATCCGGTGGAAAAAGATTTAAGTTCTATTTCCTGTGCCAATGAAATTGAACACAGTGACACCATGAAAATGAAGATAAAAGTTCTCATTTTGTTAATATTTAGGGAGTTCTTGTGTGTAATTTACGAAAAAATCAGAAATTAAATACCGAATTTTCCTATTTGGTATTTTGAATTTCTTTAGAAATAGTATCGCACGCTTTGTTCAGTAAATCGAAAACATAGTCGAAGTCCTTAATGCCGCCATAATATGGATCTGGAATCTCCCTCATTTTTTGATTTTCAGAATTGAGTATGAAGTGAACTTTGCTGATATCTTGAGGATTTCTTGCGAGTTTTACAACGTTACTAAAATTTGACGCATCCATCACATAAATCAAATCAAAATGATCAAAATCGGAAACTTGGAATTGTCTGCATTTTTGTTTGCTAATATCTATCCCATAATGTTTCGCAATTTTGACAGAGCGTTCATCAGGAGAAGCACCTATATGATAATTTCCTGTTCCTGCTGAATCTATGTAAAATTCATCCGCGGGTAGTTTTGACTCCAAAATACCATGTGCCAATGGCGAACGACAAATGTTCCCTAGGCATACCATAAGTATTCGAGTCATATCACTGTGAAATTAAAGCGACAATTTTTTAGAAAGATCCTCAACATATTTCCTGAATTGTTTGTCAGTAGAGGAAAGATTGTCAACAGTTTTGCAAGCATGGAGTACAGTCGCATGATCGCGTTTACCAATTTGCGAACCGATGCTCGCCAATGAGGCTTTCGTAAATTTCTTCGCAAAAAACATGGCCAACTGTCTTGCTTGTACAATATGACGTTTTCTGGTTTTTGATTGAAGTGTACTCACGTCCATTTGGAAGTAATCAGAAACTACTTTTTGGATATAATCTATTGAAACCTCGCGTTTAGTGTTCTTAACAAATTTCTCTACAACATCTTTTGCAAGATTAACTGTAATTTCTTTTTTATTAAACGATGATTGTGCAATTAAAGAGATAATGGCACCTTCGAGTTCCCTAACGTTCGTTTTAATGTGTTTAGCCACATATTCAATGATATCGTCGTTCATTTCAACACCATCACGGTACAGTTTATTTTTCAAGATGGAAACCCGTGTTTCAAAATCTGGTGTCTGCAATTCTGCCGAAAGTCCCCATTTGAATCGAGACAATAGGCGTTGTTCAATATCTTGCATGTCAACAGGGGCTTTGTCACTAGTTAAAATGACCTGCTTTCCGTTTTGATGTAAATGATTGAAAATATGGAAGAATACATCCTGTGTTCCAGACTTTCCTGAAAGAAATTGAACATCATCAATAATCAATACGTCAATGATTTGATAAAAATGGATAAAATCATTTCGATTGTTCTTTTTGACAGAATCGATATATTGTTGTGTGAATTTTTCAGCTGAAATATAAAGAACCGTTTTTTCTGGATACTTGTCTTTGATATCAACACCTATGGCATGAGCCAGATGTGTTTTTCCAAGTCCGACACCACCAAAAATCAATAATGGATTAAAAGACGTGCCTCCAGGTTTGTTGGCGACTGCTAAACCAGCATTTCGCGCCAGACGATTGGAATCTCCTTCCAGAAAATTTTCGAAGCTGTAATTAGGATTTAGTTGTGATTCAATTTTTACATTTCGAATCCCTGGAATCACAAATGGATTTTTGAGTTCAGGATTTTTATTCTGCAAAGGGATATCAACATCTTGTGATTTTACGGCGCCTCTATTTGAGCTCGGAATTTTTTCAGTAAATGGTTGCTTGTTACCATAACTGTTTTCCATTTTAATAACATACACCAACTTTGCGGTGTCACCAAGTTGTTTAGTTAAGGCAACTTTCAAAATTTTTACATAGTGCTCTTCAAGCCACTCGTAAAAAAATTTGCTTGGAACTTGAATGCTTAAAGCATTATCGGTGAGTTTTACTGCTGAGATGGGTTCAAACCAGGTTTTGTATGCTTGAGGTTGTATGTTGTCCTTTATAAAAGACAGGCAATTATCCCAAACTGTTTGAGCAGTTAAATTCATTCTTAAAGTTTCTTTTTTTATTTGATAGTTGATTAGCAAAAAAAAGAGAAATTTGGTTTCTCTTGAATATTTCAGTCCGACAAATATGTGAACAAAATTCTTAATAAAAAAATGAAATACTATTGAATATTAAGAAATTTTTCCCCATGTTTAAATCTTGTTGAAAGTACGAAAAAAAAATAAGAAACGATGACAGACTCCGACAAATACGATGAGATAGAATTGAGAGTAAGATACGGTGAAACGGACCAAATGGGCGTTGTCTATCACGGCAATTATGCGCAATATTTTGAGGTAGGAAGAGTAGAGTGGCTGCGGAAATTTGGAATGTCTTACAAAGAATTGGAAGCAGGTGGAATAATGCTTCCCATAATCTCATTAAACATAAAATACAAAAAACCAGCACGTTATGATGACTTGATTAAAGTAAGAACACAATTGGTCAAAACCCCCTCTGCAACCATTGAATTTAATTACGAAATTGTAAATGAAGAAAATGAAATTTTGTCCACTGGAAATACATCTTTGGTATTCATAGATATTAATAGGAATCGACCTACGCGATGTCCGCAATATCTTTTAGATAAACTGCAAAATTAATCGTTTAAAACTTGGATGTCAATTTCATGAAGATGATCAAATGTGTTAAAAACGGCATGGGCTTTTTTCATTCTGACGGAAATTTCAATCTGACAATTGAGTTCTAATGTCTGATTGACGATTTTCAGATTCTTTTCCTTAATGATTCGCATCACTTTGTTCATGTTCTTATATTCAAAAGTGATACGATAATTGACATTGATGGTTCGAGTAACGATTTTGGATGCCTCCAATGCCATTTGGGCGGAAGTTTTATAAGCATTGATCAATCCACTCACACCGAGTTTTGTTCCACCAAAATAGCGAACAACGACTATTAAAACATTTGTTACACCAAAGGATTGTATTTGGCCATATATCGGCATTCCGGCGGTGTTATTGGGCTCTCCATCATCATTTGCTCGGAATATATAATCTTTTTCCTCTTTGCCAATTTGATACGCATAGCAAAAATGGCCTGCTGAATGATGCTCTTTCTTTAAGGTTTCAAGCTGTTTTTTGACTTTTTCTTCATTGGTTACTGGAAATGCATAACCAAAGAACTTACTGTTTTTATCTTTGAACAAGACTTCAGTTGTCGGTTTTACAATGGTTTTATAAGTATCTTTTTCAATCATACTGCAACTGTGATAATGATGATGGATATGATTGCAATCACTATTCCAATCCAATTTTTAAACAACATATGTTCTTTGAAAAAGAATCTACCAACTAAAGTTGAACTCATAACGATGCCCACATTGTTTAAGGTAAAAACGGTGGCACTCGACCAACCATCCAATTGTAGAGATTTGATGATAAAATATAAGGATCCAAAATTGACCAATCCTAAAAGAAATCCTCCAATGATGGTTTTGAGGTCGAATGAGAATTGCTTTTTGAATACCAATTGTGCAATTCCTATTAAAGCTGCCAGGCAAAATATGGAAGCGGAAAAGATGGAAATATCATCATTTGCCATATAATTTGATTGTAAAAATTTAATGGCTGTATCGATGATTCCAGTACCTATAAACAGAATTATAGGGAGTGTTAGATTGCGTTTTAAATTGCTTACTGTATTGGATTTTGACGAGGTTAAATAAACGGATATTAAAGCGAGAACGATTCCCAAAATCAATGCGAAGTTGAGAACTTCATTATAGGCTAAAATTCCAAAAAGAACAGGAATAACCACAGACATTTTAGTAGATACGGACACGACCGACAATCCGTTCTTTTGAGTAGTTATGGCCATGATATTAAAAATAGCGATGAACATAAAACCTAAAATTAATGCACCGTAAAGCCATTTCTCATTTAGGATTTGATTGATAACGATTGGTTTAGAAGTTGTAAAGATTCCAAGGAGAAAGGCGGAAAAGTAATTAATAACAATAGCCTTTGAAGCATCAATTTTAAACGTACCCAATAATTTGAACACGATGAATATGAAGGTCGAAGAAATAATGCTTAATGCAATATAAATCAAAATGGTATCGATTTTAATTCGAACAGTTGTGTGATGTCATGTTTAAAAGGATCAAGATGCCACGTATGAATTCCTAATTGCGAAGCTGCAAAAGTGTTCTCTTCAGTGTCATCTATAAATAAGGTTTCTTCAGCTTTTATATCGTGTGTATCGAGCACAAATTGGTAAATATCCGAATTGGGTTTTCTTAAATTAATTTCATGTGATAGGTAAAATGCGTCAAAAGAATTCTTGAAATCCTCATAAAAGGCTACATTGTCTTTTATCCAATTAATATGAAGTTCATTGGTATTGCTTAATAAAATCAGCTTGTATTTTTTATCGGTAGCCAACTGTTGTATGAAGTCCAAACGTTGCATTGGAAAATCTTTTAGAATGTATTGCCAAGCATCCAGAATTTGCTCGCGCGACAAACCCGAAAAATTTTCCAGATAGAATTCAATGAATTCATCTGTGGAGATTAAGCCTTGTTCGTATAATGTGTTAAAGGCAATCATTTCTTCCGAAAACGTTTCCAACTCAAATAGATTCAGCGCATTTTGCATCGCACCCTCCTTATCCAAATTGATAAACACATCGCCAAAATCAAATATTATTGTTTTGATCATATTCCATTTCCCGTGAAAACGGGACTCTTTTAAAAATTAAACGTGATGCTTATTTATATATATTTTTAAAGTGTCATCCAAAATTTTTTCCTCTGAAATCAGTTTACCAGAAAATTTTGGTGATTTTACGCCATCATTAAATTTCGAATTTCCAGTAAATACGCGCGATTCATCCCAAAGGTTTTCGTCAATAAACGTTTGAAGGGTTTGTCTTCCACCTTCAATAATGACAGAATTTATATGTCTTTTATGAAGTACTTTACATATTTGTTCGGCAATGCGATGGGATTGAGTCCAATCTATAAAATCCAATTGCCAATTTTGAGAATCGACAGCTTCAATTTGTGGATTGTCCCAATTGGGATTCCATTTTCTTGCTTCATTTTTAGAATCGACAACCTTATCCGTAGTACTGATTAGGATTGTTTCAGTACTATTATCAAAAATGGAATGGTCTTTTAGCAGTTTCAATTGCCTATCTAAAACTATCCGAACTGGATTATTCCCAACCCAATCCCGCACAGTTAAACTTGGATTGTCTTCAGTAATCGTATTGGTGCCAACCAAAATGGCCTGTTCTTCCGCACGCCATTTATGAACTACTTGCCTTGAGATTTCATTCGTTATCCAAACAGGTTTTTGTTCCCTTTTTGTTATTGGAGCAATAAAACCATCAGCCGTTTCTGCCCATTTCAATATAATATAAGGACGCTTTTTATTGTGAAAAGTAAAAAAGCGTTTGTGATGTTCTTTGCATTCATCTTCTAAAACCCCTACAATGACTTCGCAACCGGATGACTTCAATATTTTAATTCCTTTTCCAGCAACTTTGCTATGGGTATCCACGGTGCCAATTACTATTTTTGGAATTTGAAATTTGACGATGGCATCAACACAAGGAGGTGTTTTTCCAAAGTGAGCGCATGGTTCCAATGTGACATATAATGTTGACTCCTTCAAGAGAGTTAAATCATTAACCGAATTCAATGCATTGATTTCGGCATGATTGTTACCGTAAGAGCTAGTGAAACCTTCTCCAATAATAGTTTCATTATGAACAATAACGCAGCCCACCATTGGGTTGGGAGCGGTAGTTCCCAAGCCGTTTTTGGCAATTTGAATACAACGTTCTATATATTTTTCATGTATCTTCACAGCCACAAAAATAAGATTTTAAAGTGAGCAACGATAGTTTTACAATCAGGCAGATTTTACCAAGTGATAACGCTTCTATAGAACAGGTCGTCAAGACTGTTTTTATTGAATTTGGACTGCCGTTGGTCGGTACGGCTTATGCTGATGTAGAGACCGAGAGCATGTTTGAGTCCTACCAAGGATTGAATGAAGTTTATTACGTCATTGAGAAAGACGGAAAGTTATACGGTGGCGCAGGCATCAAACCACTCCGTGATTTTGAATCTGATGTTTGTGAGCTTCAAAAAATGTATTTTTCAAAGGAGGTCAGGGGAAAAGGTTTAGGTAAAGAGATGCTGTCGAAATGTTTGGAGAAAGCGAAGGCGTTTGGCTTCAAAACTTGTTATTTGGAAACAATGCCTTTATTAGAAGCTGCTATCCATATGTATGAATCTGCTGGCTTTACGCATATTGATAAAGCACTTGGCAATACAGGTCATTTTTCCTGCGACATCCATATGACGAAACCATTATGAGGTTAAAGGAGGTTCAAAATATTTTTCATAATGAATTAGATGCTATCTACAGCAAAGATGAAGTCGATAGTTTTTTTTATCTCTTGACGGAGGAATTTCTAGGAATACGACGCCTGGCGTTCTCAATGCAACCTGAATTTACAATTACAAAAGAAGAGGAGCAACCTTTATTTGAGGCATTGTCAAAATTAAAACTCGAACAACCGATTCAATACGTTCTCGGGAAAACCGAATTCTTTGGACTGCCATTCAAGGTAAATGAGCACACTCTGATTCCACGGCCGGAAACTGAAGAACTTGTAGAGTTTGTGATTAAAGGTTCAAAGTTCAAGGTTCAAAGTTCAGAAACATCAAAATCGAAAACTGAAAATTTTAAAATTCTTGACATTGGAACTGGAACGGGTTGCATAGCTATTTCAATTGCGAAAAATTCGCCAAATGCTCAAGTGTTTGCGTTGGATGTTTCAAAAGATGCTTTAAAAGTAGCTAAAGAAAATGCGGAGTTGAATGAAACGAATGTTATTCTTTTGGAAAGCGATATTCTAAATAGGGATAGTTGGAATTTGGCATTTTCAGATTTGCATTTTGACATCATCGTCTCCAATCCACCATACGTTCGAAATCTCGAAAAGGATGAAATGAAAAATAACGTGTTGCAGAACGAACCCCATTTGGCTTTGTTTGTGGAAGACGAACACCCGCTAGTGTTTTATAAGGCAATCACAGAATTTGCGGCAAAATATCTGAATAACCATGGCCAACTTTATTTTGAAATCAACCAATATCTCGGCCAAGAAATGGTCGCATTGTTAGAAGATTCCGGATTTCAAAATATAGAATTAAAGAAGGATATCTTTGGAAATGATAGGATGATTAAGGCAACTGTGAATCCTCATTAACAACTTTCGGCTTTAGTATTTCCTTCTTTGTTTTTATGAACTGATTCAATGTCTTAATCTTCAAATCCCCCAAATCCCCAGCTCGTGTTTTTAATTCAATGATTTTTCGTTCATTTGGCATCAAATCAAAATAGTTATCGCTAAAATGTCCTTTGGAGTTGCTGAACAGAAAAACATCTTTCTGCAAAGTCTGACTAAAAAGTTCTATGGTAAATCCACTATCGGTCCTTGTAATGGTTTGTTCGATTTCTGAAGTTGGCAAAAGCAATTCTTTTGGTCTCACAAAGTAGAAATAGGAAATCTGGTTATTGAAACCTGTTTCTAAAACCACTTCATTTTTATTAAATTTAAGTGATTTCAAATTCAGTTGATATTTTATTTGACTACTTAAAGGATCAACAGAAATCGTATCGCAAATGGCCCAGAGTTCTTTACCATTGAAATCAAGAATCCGTATGGACAAATCACCACGTTGCAATTTCATTTCGTCGTTGATGACAAAGGTTTTCAGCGTATCATTTTCAACAACAGTGGAAGTGAGAACATTTTTGAAGGCTTTTTTTGCGTCGTAATGCAACGCTTTCCAATTGCCCAAAAAGTCGATACTCGACCATGACACGGCTGGCCAGCAATCGTTCAATTGCCAATACATGCTTCCCATATTATAAGGTTTGGCGCGTCGATGAGCTTCAATTCCTTTAGTGATTCCGTAAGCCTGAAGGATTTGACTCATATAAACGTAATCCTCGAATTTGGTCGGCACGGGAAAGTCACGTTCCATGTATTCGGCAATTAATTCATTACCTCTCACATGTTTTTGGTGCGCCATAAATGCCAACGAATCCATCGCAATCGAATCATTCTGTGTCGCATATTTAATGGTTTCATAAGTTGGAAACGATTGAAATCCGAATTCGCTCATAAAACGAGGAACTTTTTCTTCAAAATGTTCAAAAGGATAGGCATCGTGCCAAACGAACCAATCGTGTGTATCGCCTTCAGTGTTGTAATTTTCATTACCACGACCATATTTTGGTGAGGTTTCCCAATAGGGGGTGTTACCAGTCAAATCGCGAACGATATTTGGTAGTATATTATTGAACAATTTGATATAATTATTCCCAATTTCCGCTTGTTGCGCTTTCGATTTTCCATCTTTCCAATTCCAATTTTCCCAACCTTCAGAATTTTCATTATTTCCACACCATAGCGCTATGGACGTATGATTTCGAAGTCGTTTCACGTTATCAATTGCTTCCTGTTTCACATTATCCAAAAATGCCTTATCTCCAGGATACATAGCACAGGCAAACATAAAATCTTGCCAGACTAGAATCCCTTTTTGGTCACATAAATCATAAAAAATATCATTTTCGTAAATGCCGCCTCCCCAAACTCGAAGCATATTCATATTAGCATCAACAACATCATTCAATAATCTGTGGTAATCATAATCAGTGACTTTATTTTGAAGACTATTTTGAGGCACATAATTAGAACCCTTCACATACACAGGAACCTCATTCACTTTAAAATAAAAGGATTCACCAATGGAGTCCTTTTCTGTAACCAGTTCAATGGTTCGAATGCCTTTGGCGATATTCTTATAATCAAGGATGGTCCAGCCTTTTTTAATCCTAACAGAAATATCATATAAATAAGGTTCGCCTAAATTATGTGGCCACCAAAGTTTTGGATTTTCAATTTCGAATGGAATTTCGTACTTGGTCTGCAATGAATCTACAATTACTTCCGTCTTGCTTATGACTTTATCATTGACCAGCACTTCAAAAATCAGTTCACCATTTAGCGAAGTAGAAAATTCTAATTGCGCCGTAAGTTTGACAAGCGATTCTTCTATTAAAGTCTGTTTGATAAATAAATCATTGATTTTTAATTCGTTCCAAGAAGTAATTGTTATTGGTTTCCAGATTCCTGAAGTTTTGAGTTTTGGCGACCAATCCCACCCAAATTGAAATTGTGGCTTTCTGATAAAAATTCGGTTGCCTTCAGGCAGTTCATAATTCAACTTGTTTTTTCCTTCCTCTTCAAAATAGTGAGTACTATTAAAGACGACGTGCAGTTTGTTTTCCTTTTTGATAAAGGATCTCACATCCACCTTGTAATTGCGGAAAGTATTGTCAGTTTGAAGAATAAGGCTGTCATTTAAAAAAACCGAAGCGAATGTGTCCAGCCCATCAAAATTGAGTTCAATATGCTTTTTTTGAAACGTACTGTCATCCACCTTGAAAGTGGTTTTATATTCCCAATCATTCTCGGAAACCCATTGTACCTTCAATTCATTTTCAGCAATAAAAGGGTCCGCAATCAATTCATGGTTCAACAAATCGGAATACACATTTCCAGGAACAGATGCCTCTCGCCATGTATTATCTGCAAGACTTTTAAAGGTCCAATCAGAATCTATGGCAGTCGTTCTTGGCGTATGATATCTGCTTTCGCAACCGAAACACAGGCTTATTAAAAGGAGTAAAATGAGACTATGCTTTGTCATTGATTCGTTTTAAAATGGATTGTATCAGGTCAACATCAGAATAACTGCTTACGGTTTCATCAAAAAACTTTGGGCTGTTCATTGGCACTTTTGGCAATAAGTTGGTTGGTATTGTGACCGTTGCCGAACAATGGATTTCCTCAAAACCACCACCTTTAAAAGCCAAAACATTTTCTGAATTGATTCCACCGGTAGGAAGAATCGCAATTCTTCCATTGGCAAGATTTTTCAATTGTTGAAGTACAAAAATACCTTTTTCCGCGGATGATTCCTGTCCTGAAGTTAAAATTCTATCCACATTTAATTCGATGAGCTGTTCCAAAGCTTCATAAGGTTTTGGTGTCCAATCGAATGCTCTGTGAAACGTAAATTTTAGCGGTTTTGAAAGCTCAATTAATTCTCGTGTTCGCTCTACATCAATGGAATTATCAGCATCTAATATTCCTGAAACGATACCTGCACAACCCAAATCCTTACAAACTTGAATGTCACTTTTCATGATTTCAAATTCATCTTCAGAATAGGTGAAGTTTCCGCTTCGTGGACGAATGAGAACGAAAACGGGACTTTTGACTCTTTCCATAACTTGTCTTATCAATCCATAAGAAGGGGTAATGCCACCAACGGCCAATTCTGAACACAGTTCGATACGATGTGCACCTGCATTTTCAGCGTTTAATGCGGATTGATAATTGCTTGCGCAGATCTCTAATGTCATGTTTTTGTCCGTAAAGACCTTTAAGGTTTTTAAAAGCTGAAAGGTCTGGCGTTTTCTATTTAATTATAATTTCGTCAATAAAAGTCCAAGCTTTATTCCCTGCGCCTTGTTTGCCTTCTGGAATTATTCCGTAATTTTTAATGGTGAATTTTAAATATCGTGATTTAAGCTTCGTCCAAATTCTGAATTTCTTGATAGACGCAATGGAATTTTGTTCTTCCCTTATTGAAGCTGTTCTGCCATCATCGAAAGTCACTTCTACTTTGCTTGGCGCATAAATCCATTGTCCAGGCGCATCATAAAAGCGGGTTTCAATCCATTGAATAGCTGTATCTTCTCCTAAATCAATTACAACTTCTACATCATCACCCCAAAATCCCAGCCATTCTTTATCACCATAGCGAGTGTCGCTTCCTGAAATGCCGTTGATTAATCCTTGTGCGCCACTTCCTGAATAAGCTTTATTGGGTTCGACGTTCATTGTGATTTTTTTACCAAAGGCCTTATGGGTATTAATTGCTTGCGAAAACGTTTTGCCAATCTGTTTTTCAGAATTGAAAACAGCAGCTTGAATATAGGTGTTTTCATGGACAGGAATCGGTTTTGAATAGATTTGGGAATTTATTGAGGGAACTGAGCCATCCAAAGAAAAGCGAATGGTTTTGTCTTTTGTCAAGGTTGTCAACCCATAGCCTTCATTTGTTCGCTTGCCTTCAACTTCATATAAATGATTTGCATAATTAATATCCAAAGCGTACAAACGGTTGTGAAAATTTTCCAGTCGCGAAACAAAATCTGTATAATTTCTATTCTCTGGTTTTGACCAAACCACTTCGCTCATGGCAATCATGCGTGGAAAGAGCATATATTCCGCTTGCTTTTCGTTTGGGATGTATTCCGTCCAAAGATTGCCCTGTGCGCCTAAAATATATTTGGATTCTTCTTCGGTCAATTCTTTTGGAATCGGATGGAAATTATATACTTTTTCCAATGAAAGAAATCCACCGATGGCCAAAGGTTCATTATCATTGTCCGATTGGTAGTAATCAAAATAGCAGTGTGAGGTTGGTGTCATGATGACCTTGTGTTTCTCTTTGGCGGCCTGAACAGCGCCATCAGTACCTCGCCAAGACATAACTGTTGCATTAAGCGCCAAGCCACCTTCGAGAATTTCGTCCCAACCGATGATTTGTCTGCATTTGCTGTTTAGGTAATTTTCTATTCGTTTAATGAAATAACTTTGCAGTCCATGTTCATCTTTTAGACCTTCCGATTTTATTAATGCTTGACAATGGTTGCAATTCTTCCATCTGGTTTTTGGAGCCTCATCACCACCAATATGGATATATTCCGAAGGGAACAAGTCTAAAACTTCATCCAAGACATTCTCCAGAAACTCAAATGTGGATTTCTTTGGACAATATATATCGTCGAAAACGCCCCATTTTGTAGCAACATCGATTTGCTCTCCAGTGCAGCCCAATTCAGGATAAGCCGAGATGGCTGCTTGCGCATGACCAGGCATTTCAATTTCTGGGATGATGCTTACATGACGCGTTTTTGCATAAGCGACAATGTCCTTGATCTGCTCCTGGGTATAAAATCCACCATATTTTTTTCCATCAAATTTTTGCGGGTCAGTGTTATAATGGCCAATGAGTGTTTCATTTCGATACGCTGCAATCTCTTGAAGTTTGGGATATTTCTTGATTTCAATGCGCCAACCTTGGTCGTCTGTTAAATGCCAGTGGAAGGTATTCATTTTTAATAGGGCTATGGCATCGATATATTTTTTGATGAATTCAATAGAAAAGAAATGTCGCGCCACGTCCAGATGCATGCCTCTGTATGAAAAACGTGGTTCGTCTGTGATAGTTTGGCAATGGATGGCTACACTTTCTTCTTTAAATGTGGAGTTTTCAAAAGTTTCGGGCATAAGTTGCCTCAACGTTTGTACTGCATAAAATGCGCCTTTAACTGAATTGGAAATTATTTTGATTTGCTCTGGATTGATTTCGAGTTTATAGCCTTCAGGATTTATAATATTTTTATCCTGTATAAATTGAATGGAATTGTTCTGTTGGAGTTGAATGCCGCTTCCATTTTCAATATAACTTTTTAGGAATTTGGCTGATATTTCAAACTCTGCGTCATATGTAATTCCTTTGGAACTATTCAAAATGAAATTTCCTTCGTCGTATTTGATATTTGAAGGAATTGGGATGATATTAGATTCAACCGTCTGCTTTTGAGCCACCAAAGTACTTGATAAAAAACTGATAAAAACAAAAAGGCAAACTCCGTTCTTGAAAGGCATTTTAGTATATTAGATGCTTTAAATATAAGGTAAAAGAATAACTTTTCAGTACGTTTTCTCAATGGACATTCAACAGCAAATAGAAACTTTACGCACAGAATTGCGTCATTATAATTACAATTATTACGTTTTAGACACGCCTACAGTGAGTGATTATGAATTTGACCTCAAATTGAAACAGCTTCAGGATTTGGAGACCAAACATCCCGAATTCTTTGATGCCTATTCGCCGACGCAGCGTGTGGGAGGACAGGTAACTAAAAATTTTGAGACTGTTCAGCACGAGCATCGCATGTATTCACTGGATAATTCCTACTCCAAAGAAGATTTACTCGATTGGGAAACGCGAATCAAGAAAATGGTCGATGGCCCAGTTGAATATGTTTGTGAATTAAAATATGATGGTGCGTCTATTAGTTTGACCTATCTGAATGGAAACCTCACAAAAGCTGTGACTCGTGGTGATGGCGTTCAAGGTGATGATGTGACCACCAATGTGAAAACAATACGTTCGGTGCCTTTGCAACTTCAAAGTGATTTTCCACCCAAGTTTGACATTCGAGGTGAAATCGTATTGCCTTTTGAAGGTTTTAATAAAATGAATGAAGAGCGTGTCGAGATAGGTGAGGAGCCTTATCGAAATCCGCGGAATACCGCTTCTGGAAGTTTAAAACTTCAAGATAGCGCGGAAGTGGCAAAACGGCCATTGGATTGTTTGCTGTACAATATAAGTGGAAACAATTTGCCAATTTCCACCCAATTTGAAAGTCTTGAAAAGGCGAGAAAATGGGGTTTTAAAGTTCCAATAGCAGCAAAGTTGGCGACTTCAATTGATGAGGTCTTGGAATTTGTCGATTATTGGAATATTCATCGCCACGACTTACCTTATGAAACCGATGGTGTGGTCATTAAAGTGAATGACTTGAACCAGCAGGAAGAATTAGGTTATACTGCAAAGTCGCCTCGTTGGGCAATGGCTTATAAATTTAAGGCAGAACAGGTCTCAACGCGATTGCATGAAATCACATATCAAGTGGGTCGAACGGGAGCGATTACACCGGTTGCCAATTTAGAGCCTGTGGAATTGGCAGGTACAACCGTAAAGCGAGCGTCCCTTCATAATGCTGACCAAATAGAAAAATTGGATATCAGAGAAGGCGACGAGGTTTTTGTAGAAAAAGGAGGTGAAATCATTCCAAAGATTATTGCTGTTGATGTATCAAAACGTCCAGCCGATTCGCAACCAACGCAATACATCACGCATTGTCCAGAGTGTCATACAGAATTGGTGCGCGCGGAAGGTGAAGCGCAGCATTATTGTCCGAATTATAGTGGTTGCCCACCACAGATAATTGGGCGAATCCAGCATTTTATTTCTCGTAAAGCGATGGATATTGAAGGTCTAGGTGGCGAAACGGTTGCACTATTGGTCAAGGCTGGATTGATTACAAATTATTCCGATTTGTATGAATTGAGTAAAGAACAGGTCATACCACTCGAGCGTATGGCGGAAAAAAGTGCCGAAAATTTAGTTTTAGGAATTGAAGCTTCCAAACAAATACCTTTTGAACGGGTGCTGTTCGCGTTGGGAATTCGTTACGTTGGGGAAACGGTCGCAAAAAAATTGGCAAAGCATTATAAATCTATTGCTAATCTTTCAAGAGCGACTAGTATCGATTTGGTGACAGTTGACGAAATAGGAATTAGGATAGCGGAAAGTGTTGTTGACTTCTTTTCTTCCCATGAAAATCGAATGATTGTTGAAAGACTTCAAAGTGTCGGAGTGCAGATGGAAATTTCTGCTTATATTCTGGCCAGTCAAACAGATAAGCTTAACGGACAGATATTTGTGGTTTCAGGTGTTTTTGAATCACTGTCACGTGATGAACTAAAAAAATTGATTGAAGACAATGGTGGAAAAGTCTCCAGTTCCATCTCTTCAAAAACAACTTATATCATTGCAGGCGATAATATGGGTCCGAGCAAGAAAACCAAAGCGGAACAACTTAATATTCCTATAATAAGCGAATTTGAATTCAAAGAAATTATAAGGTAATTTCGTACAATTATTTTTATTTCATCGATAAAAAGCAATAATATACGTTTAATTGTAAATTTTATTTATATTTGTCCATAGATAAATAAATAATCTTATGCATTTAAGTCGAATTCTAAAAGCAACATTAATAGCGATATGCTTATTTTTCTTGGGATTTCAGATAATAGACCTAGAATTTGAGGCAGCCGTTGCTCGTTTTTCTTTAGTACTTTTGTTAACAGTTTTATATTGCATTAAAGTACAATCCAAAAGACTATTTTTCCTGTTATTTTTAGTGGCATTTTCGCTGGCGGAGCTAGTGGGCTTAATGTCCTATTTTATTAAAATTGATTACGACTCCACCATTAATTACTTCTATTATATAGGGAATGGACTTTATATTCTATCTTATTTTTTCTTGATTATAAAGATCATAAAAAATATGGATATCAGAAATGTCTTAAACAAATTTTGGGTCCATTTAATGATATTGATTGTTTTGGATGTTTTTTGTGTCGTTATTCTCTCCGGAACCACAGAAAATTTGCTGTCTAATGCCGAATTCTCATTAGAATTCACTTATAATGTAATTGTTATGGTGTTACTTACGGTTGCGATGATAGACTATATGTCAAAAAACACCCTAAAATCTATGAATATGCTATTGGGTGCGATTTTTATTTTCTTTTCGGAAGTTATTCAGATGACCTATTTTTATATATCACACATCAATATTCTAAATGTCATGTGCTCTTTATTTTTGGTTCTTGCGTTTTTATTCTTTTATCTTCAAGCTCGAATTCCATTAGAGTCTGAACAGAAAGCAATACAGCAAGATTTATGGCTTTAGGCTGTTGTGCCCATAAAAGTAATATCTTTTTCGATACGGATAAAGTACAATTAGAGATACGCTAAATGTTATTGAGGCCGTAAAAAATAGCACACCACTATCGTCATTTATTTCAATTCCCAAAGAAGTGAGATGCATCATGATCGCATCGCCTAAAACACCAATAGCCAATAGCGCTCCGGCCCAGACAGTTTTTGTACTAATATAAGAATTGCAGCTAGGAGCTCCACGATTCCAACTCCAATTCGCCCAAAAGATCCCAATCCTACCTTTGAAAAAATATAGATACTGTCTGGATATAGTGAACTTAAATCGCAATGTCTGAATGAGGATGATGGCTATAATTACGCGAAAAATCAATGGAAGGTTTTTTTTTCAATATTTCGGGTTTTATCAAATTTTTTTTAACGAAAATGAATTCATAGATGTTCTTTTATGAAAAAATTTAACAAAAAATTCGATGAAACGCACAATTATATCGTTTAAAATCAATTTTTTTATTATATTTGTGTACCTACTTATTAATAATCTACTATGAAACAACTTGACTCAACAACACGTAATGGTGTCTTGGTTTTTCTGATTTTTGCAGCCTTTATGATTAATGGCGTCGCAACTTATTTTCAAAATACATTGATTCCAAATGCTACCAAGATCATTGGGATTATCGTCCTATTAACGGTATATTTTATGGTGAGACATAAAATGGCTAATGTGTTCTATACTATCATCTTGTTCTGGTTTTTAGGCGATGCTTTTGCTGCTTTCAACTTAGGGGAGTTTTCAGGTAAACTATCAACAACATTTTATTTAGGAAGTTACTCCTTGCTTATTTTCGTGCTATTGGGAAAATTAAAACGAATACATTATGAAGGTTTAGTATCTGTTTACTTGATATTAGTTTTGTTATTGAACGCCTATTTTCTTTATATCTTATGCGGTGTAATGAAAGAAACTTTTTCTGATAATTTGAATTTAATTGTATCAATTTCTCATGGCATTGCTTTACTAGCGATGGCCTATTTTGCCTTTGCTGTTTATTTGAGTCAAGAGACAACACAGTCGATTATCTTTTTGGTAATGGTATTTTGTATCGTATTTTCTGATGTATTAATGTACATCTGTAATCTTTACGTCTATTTCTGGCTTTTTGAATTTATGGGCAATATGCTCCATATAGCGAGTTTCGCCATGCTCTTCACCTATGTTTATAATCATCACAATAAAATAAAAGTGAAACGTAAAGAATCCTTTACCGACTTTTCATTATTACATTCCGAAAGGCTTACTGCTTAACTAAACACTGATAGAAACACCTTGGGCAGATTTATTTTTGTCCAAATCAAAATAAAAGTCAATTTTTCCGAGATTGATGCCGTAACATCCCACTTGATTCACAAGCATATTTTTACCGTCACTATTTTTTACAATCGTGGGTTTATCTAAAAAGGTATGGGTATGTCCTCCTATAATTAAATCAATATTGTTTGTTGCATTTGCAAGCTTTAAATCATCTGGTTTTTGGGCATAATCCCTGTAGCTATATCCCAAATGAGAAAGGCAAATAATCAAATCACATTTTTCCTGTTGCTTTAAAACTTTACTCATTTCCTGCGCCGTTTCTATTGGATTCAAGTATTTGGTTTCCTTATACATGTTTTCATCGACCAATCCTGCGAGTTCTATTCCCAATCCGAAAATTCCAACTTTAATTTTATCCACCACAAAGGTTTTGTAAGGTTTGATATGCGTGTCCAGCACTGTATTTGAAAAATCATAATTCGATGAGATGAAATCAAATTCGGCATGTGGTAATTGTGCATACAATCCTTCAATACCGTTATCAAAATCATGGTTTCCAATCGTAGCTGCATCATATTTGAGCATGCTCATCAACTTGAATTCCAATTCGCCTCCATAATAATTAAAATACGGTGTTCCTTGAAAAATATCACCGGCATCCAACAGTAATGTATTAGGGTTTTCTTTTCTAATGGAAGCAATTAAACCTGCGCGACGTGCGACACCACCCATATTTGGATTTCGTCCATCCTCTGGTCCAAATGGGTCGATATGACTATGGACATCATTTGTATGGAGTATTGTGATTTTTTTGGTCGTTGATGAAAAAGATTGCAAACCCATTCCGCCTAATCCCACCAAGGCTGACGCAGCAGCGGTCTGTTGTATAAAATCTCTTCTTTCCATTTTAAAATTACTTTATTTTAATAAATCGATTGTCAATAACCGGTCTGATGGTGTCAGTTTTAGAAAAATAATCAATCAGGGCATTCCTTATTTTATAATCTAAAACATAAACTGTATCTCTCTTTTTGAAAAAATCCATTCGGTCACCACCATTTAAGAGATAATCATTGGTCAATACATAATAGGATTTGTTATAATCAATAGGTTTGCCATGTATGCCAGCCTCTTGTAGGTTGTCGCTTTCGTCCAAAATTATCTTTAATTTTGAAATGGGATGTGGACGCTTGGCTTCCACCAAATAATCAAGCAATTCCTTTACATGCTCACCTTTTAATTTAGCAACTACAACCGCATTTTCAAAAGGCATGACTTCATAGGCTGTTCTCGTTGTTATATTTCCTTTAGAGATTATGGAGCGAATTCCGCCATGATTTAAGAGCACAAAATCTATGTCATTACCAGTACGTTTTTTAAAAACAGGATTGGATTGTTCGTACATGGCGTCTGCAATTAAATTGCCAATAGCGGTATTCAAATGACCATCAGATTTTGAATAGGTGGCTACCGCATAGGATATCACACTGTCCAAGTTGCTATTGACATGTTCTCTATAAGGTTTTATAAAAGCTTCTATGCGCGAGTCAGATGGAAGCGTGTCAGTTATGGCAATCTGTTTACCTTCAATTTTGTCATAGGTTATAGGTGTCTTGCAAGATGCTAAAGCGAGTAACGCAAAACAAAGCAGAGTGTTCTTAAAATTCATCAAATAACTTATTTTTGCAATATAAAAAATGCAATGTGTTTTACTACCTTTGCACAAAACAAAAGTAAATGATTTTTAAGGCATTTAAGGAAAAATCCAATCAAAAACATATTAACAGATTGTTAAATTCCAGAAATGTAAATGTCAAAAATACAGAAGTTAAATCCGTTGGAGTCGTTCTAAACTTAAAGGAGTTTGCAGATTTTGATGCGATTAGAACCTTTTGCAAGGAACTGGGAATTTTGCCGCCCAAGACCAAAATCATCACTTTTGTTGAAGACAATGATATAACGGCTAAACTTTGGGACACTTATTTTAGTCCAAAGGATTTTGGTTGGAAAGGGGCTATTAAAAATATCGATTTACAAACGTTCATCGATACGGAGTTTGATGCTTTGATCTGTTTTTATAAGCAACATCCAATCGAGTTGGATATGATTGCGGCGGCATCAAAAGCGAACTTCAAAATAGGTATATCCAATGCAAACCTCAAATTATATGACTTCATAATAAATGTGAATACAGATGAATTCCAGATATTTAAGGTCGAATTAAAAAAGTATTTAACAGTATTAAAAAAATTATAATGATAACATTTCATGGAACAGGCGTCGCCTTGGTAACACCTTTTAAAGCTGATAAAACGGTTGATTACAAAGCATTGGCAAAAATTGTCGATTTTAACATTAAGAACGGCACCGATTATCTAGTTATAAGCGGAACAACAGGTGAGAGTGTGACCATTACCAAAAAGGAAAAAATCGACATCATCGACACAATCCATAAATCAAACAAAAGCAGAGTGCCAATGGTCTTGGGCATAGGAGGCAACAACACCGCGGAGGTGCTTGAAGAAATCCAAACAACCGATTTGAGTTATATTGATGCTATTTTGTCCGTTTCGCCTTATTATAGCAAACCTACTCAAGAAGGCATCTATCAACATTTCAAAGCAATAGCCGAGATTTCTCCCCTTCCTATAATTCTATATAATGTACCGGGCCGGACATCGTCTAATATGCTTCCAGCTACCACACTTCGATTGGCGGCTGATTTTGAGAATATCATTGCTGTAAAGGAGGCTGGAAATAATGTTGCACAATATTTACAATTGCTGAAAAACAAGCCGAAAGATTTTCTGATTATTTCTGGTGATGATGACTTGGCATTGGGAGTTGTGCTCGCTGGTGGAGCAGGAGTGATTTCTGTAATTGGACAGGCTTTTCCAGAACAGTTTGCAAAAATGATAAAATTGGGACTGGAAGGAAAGGCAAAAGAAGCGTATGATATCCATTTCAAATTGATGGATATTACAAGCGCCATTTTTGAGGAAAATAACCCTGCAGGTATCAAGGGTGTGCTTCAGGCTCTGAAGTTGTGTGATGACACGGTAAGATTGCCATTAGTGCCTGCTTCTAATGCACTAAAAGTTAAAATAAAAGCACTGGTAAAGGAATTGAATTAAATTAAATTAAATTTTCTTTTTTATTCTACAGGTTGGAGTTGTTACAAACCTATTTTGATTCTTGGTTCTAATAATCCCGATGGCAATCTGGAAGTCTTGATTCTACTATAAAAAGTTAAAAATTACTTAAACATACGGACAGCCTATTTTGGAGCGTTATTTTAGCATCAAATTTTTACTTTTTTAATACGTTATAAATACGTACTTTTGCAATCTGTTTTTTAAATATGAAGAATTTTTTAGTCACACTTTTAATTGTCCTTTCATTAAGCTCTTGTGGCGAATACCACAAAGCACTTAAATCTGAAGATATTGCTGTCAAATTTGCCAAGGGTACGGAACTTTATGATGCAGGAAAATATAACAAGGCAAATCGACTTTTTGAACAGATTGTCCCACAATATAGGGGCAAACCACAAGCGGAGAAGTTGATGTTTATGCATTCCAATTCATTTTATATGGTTAAGGATTATTTTTTATCCGCTTACAAGTTTGAGCAATTTGAATCTGCCTATCCTAAAAGTGAAAAGGCTGAAGAAGCACTTTTTCTTTCGGCGAAAAGCTATTATGAATTGTCTCCAGTTTACAGTAAAGAACAAAAGGAAACGAATGAGGCATTAGAAAAGCTACAATTGTTTATCAATAAATATCCGGAGTCCCAATATATTTCACAAGTGAATGAAATGGTAAAGGAAATGGATTATAAACTAGAGAAAAAAGCATTTGAAATTGCCAAACAATATGACCGTATTTCAGATTTTGAGGCTTCCATAAGATCATTTGATAATTTCCTTTTAGAATTTCCTGGAACAAGTTTTAGAGAAGAAGCTTTGTTTTACCGGTTTGATGCAGCCTATAAATTGGCAATTAATAGTTCTGAACGCAAGAAAGAGTCACGTGTGAATAATGCGATAGCATTTTATAATTCATTTAAAAAATCATATCCTAATTCAGAGCATACAGGAGAAGTGAATGCAATGAATGAAGAGTTAGGAACCCTATCACAACAATTCAATACTAAAAGTTAATTTTTATATACGATGGATTTAAAGAAAACAAATGCTCCTATAAGTTCTGTAACTTATGACAGAAATGAAATCGATGAACCTACTGGGAACATCTACGAGGCCATTTCAGTGATTGCAAGAAGAGCGGAACAAATCAATACGGACATCCGTAGAGAGTTGGTTGATAAGCTTGAAGAGTTTGCAACTTTCAACGATAGTTTAGAGGAAATCTTTGAAAATAAAGAGCAAATCGAGGTGTCAAAATTTTATGAAAAATTACCTAAACCTCACGCACTTGCAGTTCAAGAATGGTTGAACGATAAGATTTATTTCAGAAATACTGAAGACGACGTCCAAGACGCATAATATAAGATGTCAATTTTAAGCGGCAAAAATATACTCCTCGGCATCACTGCAGGGATTGCTGCTTATAAATCGGCCAACCTAGTAAGGTTATTCATTAAAGCAGGCGCTAACGTAAAGGTCGTTATGACGCCTGCTTCCAAAGACTTCATTACACCTTTAACACTTTCAACCTTATCTAAAAATCCCGTTCATTCTTCGTTTATTAATGAAGAAGATGACAACGCTGTTTGGAATAATCATGTGGAATTGGGACTTTGGGCAGATTTATTTGTCATTGCTCCCGTAACGGCAAATACCATGTCAAAAATGGCGAATGGTGTTTGCGATAATTTGTTGATGGCAACATACCTTTCAGCCAAATGTCCAGTGTATTTTGCACCAGCAATGGATTTGGATATGTATAAGCATGAAACAACGCTTCGATCTTTCAAATTATTGAAATCTTACGATAATGTCATGATTCCTGCCACGAGTGGCGAGCTAGCAAGCGGTTTGATAGGGGAAGGTCGCATGGCTGAACCAGAAAATATCATATCTTTTATTGAAAATGATATACTTAATAAACTGCCATTAAAAGGAAAGAAAATACTGATCACGGCTGGCCCAACGCATGAAGCTATTGACCCAGTTCGTTTTATCGGAAACCATTCCAGTGGTAAAATGGGTTTTGAGATAGCAAAAGTTTCGGCAAATTCGGGCGCTGAAGTCATCTTGATTACGGGCCCGACCGATGAAGCTGTTTCACATAATTTAATAAAAGTCATTAACGTTGTGAGTGCTCAAGAAATGTATGACGCTTCACATCAATATTATAATACTGTGGATATTGCTATTCTTTCAGCAGCGGTTGCCGACTACAGACCGAAATTTGTTTCAGCCACTAAAATAAAAAAGAACGATTCTTCGTTTACCATAGAGTTGGAAAAAACAAAAGACATTCTGAAATCTTTGGGCGAAATCAAAAAGAACCAGTTTTTAGTGGGTTTCGCATTGGAAACCAACAATGAATTTGAGAATGCAAAATCAAAACTCAAAGCGAAAAACCTTGACTTAATTGTTCTAAATTCTTTAAAAGATAAAGGTGCAGGCTTTGGAGGTTCAACAAATAAAGTTACTTTTATAACCAATGATGGTGAGGTCATTCAACATGATTTAAAATCAAAAGCAGACGTTGCTCAAGATATTCTGAACCAAATTTTAAAACAAATCCATGCGTAGCAGTCTTTTTATTATAGCATTACTCTTTGCTTCTCAAACATTTTCGCAAGAATTAAACTGCAATGTGGTGGTTAATGCGCAGCAAACAGGTGATGAAAATATACAGGTGTTTAAAACCTTGGAACGACAGTTAAAGGAGTTCATCAACAATACACAATGGACAAACAATACTTATAAAGCACAGGAAAAAATAGAATGTTCTATGAACATTATCATTACTGATTACAATAGTGATAATTTTGAAGCATCCATACAGGTGCAGTCAACAAGACCTATTTTTAATTCTACCTACAGTTCACCTGTCTATAATTTTAATGATAAAAACTTCAATTTCCAGTATCTCGAATTTCAAAATTTGCTCTACAATGCAAACCAATTTGAATCCAATCTTATCTCTGTCTTGGCGTTTCATGTGTACATGATTTTAGGACTGGACGCTGACACATTTGCTCCAAATGGAGGTGATGAATACTTTCGACAGGCTCAAATAATCACAAATTACTCGCAACAGGGAACTTTTAAAGGATGGAAATTAGAAGATGGTCTCCAAACACGTTTTATAGTGATAGACAATCTTCTCTCGCCAACTTATAAAGAGTTTCGAAGTGTAATGTATGACTATCATCTCAATGGACTTGATGTTATGGCTGATAATCCAAAGTCAGGAAAAGAAAAAATAGCGTCTCTGTTTAGTGAATTGAACACCATGAATCAAAGACGTCCGAATTCATTTTTGCTTCGTGTTTTTTTTGATGCAAAAGGAGATGAAATTGCAGATATTTTCAGTGGAGGTCCGAGTGTTAATGTAACTTCTGTCATAGATGTTCTTAACAGAATCGCCCCGACATACTCATCTAAATGGCGAGATATTAGTTTTTAGCTAGAAGCTGGAAGCTAGAACCTAGAAGCTAGAAGCTGGTAGAAATAATCGTGAATCTTAAAGAATTTTCATTTTGTTTATTATGATTTTTAAGAAACTAGAAACTAGAAACTAGAAACTAGAAGATTGAAACTAGTAAGACCTTACTTAATACTGCGATTGACCACTGACCACTGAATACTAAAAAATGCTCACCACACTTAACATTAAAAACTATGCTCTTATCGACGAACTCCAAGTGAGTTTTAGTAATGGCTTGACGATTATCACCGGTGAGACTGGCGCAGGAAAATCAATCCTTCTAGGTGGATTATCACTAATTCTTGGGAAACGTGCAGATTTGAGCAATGTTAAAAATGCATCCGAAAAATGCGTCATTGAAGCGACGTTTGACATTGCCAACTACGATTTAAAATTGCTCTTTAAGTCTGAAGATTTAGATTACGACCCACAGACCATTATCAGACGCGAAATTTTACCATCTGGAAAATCGAGAGCTTTTATAAATGATACACCTGTCAACCTTGATAGTTTACAGGTTTTGGGTGATCGACTTTTAGACATTCATTCACAACATCAGACCTTGCAATTGACCAATGACGATTTTCAGTTTCAGGTCATAGATGCTTTGGCATCAAACGGAACGGTTTTGCAAAATTATTCAACTCATTTGAATGCTTTCAAAACAATTCAAAATGAGTTGAAATCACTTTTGAATCAAAAAGCGGAATCTATAAAAGAATATGATTATAATTCTTTTCTACTGAAAGAATTGGAAGATGCAAAACTGACCGTAGGGGAATTGATAGGATTAGAAGAAGAATTCGAAACGCTTAATAATATCGAAGATATCAAAGAACGACTTTCAAATTCGAATGAATTAATGAACAATGACGAGGTCGGAATTGTCCATAATTTGACAGAGCTTAAACAGCAGTTTGCAAAACTATCCAGTTACGGGACGGCCTATAAAGATGTTTTTGATCGCATTAATAGCAGTTTAATTGAGCTGGATGATATTTTTATCGAGATACAAAATCTTGAAGATAACCTTGAAGCCAATCCAAATCGCTTGGAAACCGTCAACGCCAAACTTCAGATTTTGAATAATTTGATGATGAAGCATTCCGTTTCCGATGAAAATGAATTGATTCAAATTAGGGAACAAATTTCGAAAAAAATAAGTGATACAGAAGATCTTGATGAAACCATCCTGAAGAAGGAATCTGAAATCAAACAAATCGAAAAGAAACTCGTGTCTGACGCAAAATTACTTCATGCTAATAGGACGACTGTTATTCCACAATTGATTCATCAACTGGAGGAGATTTTAGGCACGCTTGGGATGCCAAATTCAAGATTTAGTATCAATCTTAAGCCTGTTCAAAATTATTTCAACAATGGTAGTGACGAACTGGAATTTCTTTTTTCTGCTAATAAAGGGGGTAATTTCAACGAACTGAAAAAGAGTGCATCTGGAGGTGAGTTGTCTAGAATAATGCTCGCAATTAAATCCATTTTATCAAAATACATTCAATTGCCCACCATCATGTTTGATGAAATAGATACGGGAGTTTCTGGCGAAATTTCTAATAAGATGGCAACCATTATGCAACAAATGAGTCATACGATGCAAGTATTTACCATTACCCATTTGCCTCAAATTGCAGCCAAAGGTGATACACATTTCAAGGTTTTTAAGGAAGATATTAATGATGTGACCCAGACACAGCTGAAAAAATTGAATTCAGATGAGCGCATTGTAGAGATAGCCCAAATGCTTGGAGGTGCAAAATTATCTGATTCAGCCATTGCACACGCCAAGCAATTATTGAACTAAAAAAGTCAAAGTTTAAATATAAAAGTTCAAAGTTTTCTTAACTTTGAAACAATGGATGATTTTATTGAATCAAAAACCACTTAACAACAAATTTCTAAACAACAGTTAACATGTCATACAATTTACTAAAAGGAAAACGAGGAATCATATTTGGGGCATTGGATGCAAATTCAATTGCATGGAAAACCGCTGAACGCGTCCACGAGGAAGGTGGCAAATTTGTACTGACAAATGCACCGATAGCCATGAGAATGGGACAAATTAAGGAACTCGCAGAAAAAACAGGGTCGCAGATTGTACCAGCCGATGCTACTTCCATAGAAGATTTAGAAAATCTCGTATCGAAATCCGTTGAAATTCTTGGCGGAAAACTAGACTTTGTTTTACATTCCATCGGAATGTCCATCAATGTAAGAAAAGGTAAGCACTATACAGACCAAAATTATGACTGGACCCAAAAAGGTACTGATGTTTCAGCGATGTCCTTTCATAAAGTCATGCAGACACTCTATAAGGCAGACGCAATGAATGAGTGGGGAAGTATTGTTGCCTTGACGTATATGGCAGCGCAACGCGTATTTCCCGATTATAATGATATGGCCGATAATAAGGCATATTTGGAAAGTATTGCTCGCAGCTTTGGGTATTTCTTTGGAAAAGATAAGAATGTGCGTGTCAATACCATTTCGCAATCTCCAACACCTACAACTGCGGGACAGGGTGTCAAAGGTTTTGACGGATTTATTGCTTATGCCGATAAAATGTCACCATTGGGAAATGCTACAGCTCTAGACTGTGCAAATTATACGATTACTTTATTTAGTGATTTGACAAAACGCGTTACCCTTCAGAATTTGTTCAATGATGGAGGCTTTAGTAATATGGGCGTAAGTGATGCGGTGATGGATACATTTATGGAGGATTCTAAATGATGTAATTTGTTCATTTTTTATGCATTTTCCGAAAAGAACATTTTTGAACTGATCACTTATTAGATTGATAAATTGATCTATTCAAGTCTATTATTAATTGAAGTACCTAGTTAAGAGAAAAATTACTTTATTATTAACCGCAATATGTGCCTTTATATCGCATTTTAATGCCCAATTCAATACTTCCGATTTGTGACCTATAGCGAATATAGTTATCAAACTATAATTTTCAACTTTTCAAAAGCCACCATTTAGGTGGCTTTTGTATTTTCCTTTAATTACCTTTGTTAGGTATGGAAGCATTGTATTTTTCATTTATAATCCCTGTTTATAATAGGCCAGATGAAATGGAAGAACTTTTGAGTAGTTTCACGAAACTTAAAAGTAGTTCAG
>JBBSLN010000001.1:0-40008 GCA_038255205.1 Flavobacteriales bacterium | reverse complement strand
CCATGGCTTATCAACAGGATCAAGGTTCCACCTTCTTCCTAATCTTGGATCATATTCCCAAAACTCCGCTGTATAATGGTTTCCTGCTCCTGATATTTCATCGGTTTTCATTTGGCCATTGAAACCGTAATTGTATTCTGTAGAGTTGTAATTCCGTCCTGGCATTGTCGCCCCGAATGTAGAGGAGTCTTTGGTATTTTTAGATACGCTCACGTTTTTTTCCTGTGTTTCAAAGGAAAAAACTACGTCAGGGCTATATGTGGCGGTTCTTGTGTACAAAAAAATTTCTTAACGCTTCAAAGATAACATTTTGATGTGTTTTTATACTCGTTTATCTGTCTTTTTTCAACTGATTTTCATTTGAAGAAGGGAAGCGGTAAAGGTCTGCTAATGTTCTGTTTTTCCCGACACACAAAAAAGCACAGCGTATAATTTCGGCTTAGCGTAATTGTGAAGAACAACTAACGCCAAGCCAGCGGCACATTATACGCAATGCTTACCGACACGCTAAAACAGAACATCAGCAGCCCTTTGATTTTATTTGATGATAAAAGACTAACGCCCTTCGGTTGTTTCATTTTTAAAGATGATGCAAAAGCCTTACACACATTGCCAACGCTTCCTTTTACATCAGCTTTAAAAACGTTTATTTCTGTTCGCTTAATTGAGCGGTAAAAAACATAGCTCGATTTTTATAAATAGATAAAAATGGCTTGTGCGTGGATTCGTGCGTTTTATCTGTTTATAAAAATGAGCATCCAAAGGGGTTTGGGGCATTGGAAGATTGCCCCAATAAAAAAATGCGAAGCACCTACCTGCCGGAGGCTTTACACTTGCTTGACCGGAGGGAGGTGTATAAAATAAATTCCGGCAAGTGTTGTAACTTTTCTTTACAACTTTTGCCGAACCGCTTATTTTGTGGGGTGTGCAAGCGAATAAAAAAAAGACCTTACCGCTAAAAATAAATTAATCAAGGACTTTTTTTATTGGCTTGTGCACGAAGCGTCAGAGTGGGCGGGGTGTGTAGGCTGTGCGGCTATTTAACATAATGTGCTTATAGGACTAAGGGCATTAAAATCGTGCGCAGCACACCGCTAAAAAAGCCCGTGTACTATAAGATCACATTATGTTATTTAGCTTTGGGTTGTTTTTACTGGCGTATCTTTTTGTTTTGTGTGTCGGCTTTTGCTCTTTGATTTTTGCTTTTATCCGCTAAAAAAAATAATTCATTCTAAAGCAAAAAGCAATGTGCAAAAAGTGCGGTTGGTACAAAAAGTATGACAGTAAAAACAACAGAAGGGCAAGCGAGGGGAAGCAGCAAAAAGACCAACGAAGCCCTGCATCCTTTGCGTTTGGCTCGTGTGTCTGCAAGGGTAAAGGGCGGGGATTTTTGCTGCTGGGGCTGTGGGTGGATTTTTAATTTATCGGATGGAACTTTGATACGTCTTCTGAGAGGTCGTCTAAATCATTCACTAAATAAGCCTCTGTTGAACTTACAAAACGATGTCCGGCCATGTATTGAACTTGTCTAAGATTATAGAGTTTCAGCCAATGAGTAATTACGCTTGCACGGATTTGTTTTGCTGTTGTTACTTTGCTATTCTGTTTGTGCAGCTTCTGCATCAGCTTTTGCATAGTGTTGTTAAAATGTTCGCTTACTCCGGTGCTGACAAAAAAATTATCACTCTGCTTTTTGGTTTGCTGTAAAATTTCATTGCGTGTTTTCAACTGATATTCCATAATATCTAATATTTGGTGAGCTTCTAAAGTCAATGTTCTTTCTTCGCTTCTTCTGCTTCCTGCTACAAAAACTTTTCCTTCTCTCAGCTTCATGTCTTTTTCGGTAAGTGTTCCGAGTTCATAAACTGTTAAGCCCTGGTACACCATTAAACCCAATATCACTTTATTCCGCTTTGAAGCCAATACAGCCGTTTTAAACCAGTTCTGATTTTTATTAGGATTATCTTCTTTCGGCAATTCAAAGTTGTTGTACAGGCTTTCTAATTCGCTTTTCTTGAGTATATCGTAAAGGGTCTTTCTCTTTATTCCCCTGATTTGTATTTGTGTGGTTGGGTTTTCTCCTGCTTGTCCGGTGGTGGCTAAAAAATTAAAGTAGTGTTTTAAACTGTTTATCTGTATGCTGATGGTTCTTTGCTTTACCTTATTCCGCTTGCCTTGTATGAAGTGTAATACATCTGCATAGCTTGCATTTTCGATGGGTACATTTTCTTTTTCACTCCACTTTAAAAAATAATCCGTGTCTTTTATAAATCGTTTTATTGTGGCTGTGCTAAAGCCTTTCATTAAAAGATAGTTGGTAAATTCTGTCTGTTCTTTTAACTCCTGCTGTAATTGTAAAACAGCTTCTGCATCCTGTGTTTTCGCCTTTCTCCGGGTTCTGCTGTCTCTTGTTTTTCCGAGTTTTATTTTTCCGCTCATAGTTCGTCCTTATGCAGTTTAAAGTATTCATATTTCGGGATGTTGTTGTATGGCTGTGGTTTTAGTGGCTCTGTTCCATTTTTATCTGCTTCCACTAAATGCGTGTAAACCTGTGTGCTTTCTAAGGATGCGTGACCTAAGAACCTTGCGATTTTTTCAAGGCTCATTCCGTTTTGTAAAAAGTGCGTTGCGATGGAATGGCGCAATACATGCAGCCTTACATTTTTATTTTGCAGTTCTATGTTATCGGTTCTTTGCTGTAATAATTTCAGGCGTAAACTCATGCTCATGCCGTTCATTCTTATTCCCCGCTGACTTATAAAAAATGCTTCTTCTCTTTTGTCATTCACTATTAGCGGTCTTGCATCATAAACATAATCCTGTAAATGTTTTGCTAATGATTTATTAAACGGTACAAATCTTTCTTTATAAGCCTTTCCCATTCTTACGTGGATGATTTGCCTGTCAAAATTGATGTCCGATAAATCTAAATGGTAACCCTCGTTTCTTCTTAATCCACATCCGTAAAATATACTGAGTATAGCCCTGTCCCTGCTGTTGAGCGGTTCTAATGCTGTGCCTTCATTGTAGCCGTAAGTTGCTGCAAACAGTTCTTTGATTTCATCCTGTGTTAAAAAAATAATTTCGTCCGTATCGTTTGCTTCCCATTCAATATTCAGCGATGGTAAAACCATTCTCCCGCTTTGTCTTAAATACTCTGTGAACTTGTATAATGCCTGTAAATGCTTGTTTAAATAACTGTTGGAGAGTCCACCGCCCCGCCTTGTGTTGCTCCGGTTTTTCAGTTGTGCGTAATATTCTCTAAAGTGTTTTATTTCTATTTGCGGAAGCTGTGTAATGTGGTTTTGTTCTAAGTAGTAAAAAAATTCTCTCAGGCTGTTGGGCATTTGGTAAACCGTTGTTTGTGCATAGCCCAATACGTCTAACCATTCCCTGAAGGATTTTTCAAGATACTGGAAGGGTTGACTTTTGATTGATAAATTTTTCATGTGCTTGCATTTTTTAAAACGATTGGCTAACTGCCCTAAAGCCTTTGACTGATAAGCCTTTCAGTTAGTCATTTACTACTTTGTCCAACTCTTGGCTAACTGGCTTACTTGTTTTTCCCGCAATGCTGCGGGATTTCGCTTCGCTCAACTTTCCTGATTTTGTGGATTTTGGTTTCTCCGGTTCTGCTTTTCTTTGTTCGTAGGCTTTCCAAACATTTTCAAGCACTTGTTTTATTTGCGCTTCAATGCTGCTTTGCATTTGCTCAAAGTCTTTTCCTGCTATGATTTTGTAAGCGTACCCAGTGCGGTGCTTGTTGCCTCCTGCTATTTGTAACAGTCCGTAATCTGTTAGCTCCTGTAAATACCTGTTTAATGTTCTCGGGTTAATACCGTTCTGTTTCCTTATATCATTGGCATAAAACTGTTTTTGCTTTTTCTGCTCTTGCCATTTTTTTAACCATTGATAAAATTCTCTGATGATGCCGCTTAGTTCATCGCCCTTTCTAAACAGCACATCTTTCAAGAGTTTGCAAGCCCATTCAATATCCTGCGGATGTGTTTCTATATAAACTTCTCCGGTTTGCTCGTCTGCTTTTGTTTCTCTTTGGTACTGGCAATAAAATGTAGTGGCTTCAATAAAGCTGAGTAAAATCGGTAATGTCCTGCGTGGTTTAAAAATCTCTTTGGGTAAATTTATCAGTGGTGCAAAAGGATTTATTACTCGTATCGGTTCTAATACTTGTTGCATCTGCATTAATTTTTTTTGCATTTGCTTTTCTGAAAAATGGTCTATTAATCCTGCCCGGTTTTGTTTTTGGTAGTGCATTATTTTTTCGTCCTGTTCTTTGCTTCCATCTAAATAAATCAGTATTGAACGGTTGGAGTTATCTTCATATATTTTCTCTCGTGTGGTGCAGGCTATAACGCTTACAGGCCCTTCAACTATTAACGTGATGGTTCTTAGTTGTCCGCTTTTATCTTTTATGGTTACTGTTTTACTAATTCGTTTTTTTGTTTGTAGTTCTGCTATTGGGAACAGTACATTCATTGCTCCGTGTAAATCTTCTATCAAAAAAACTTTGCCCCTTATTTCTTCTCGTTTAAAGTAATAGAAGCTATTGCCGCTAAATTGGGTGTGCTCTCTTTTATCATCTTCGGGTATGCACATGGCCACTCGTTCCATTAAATAACTTTTGCCTGTTCCGCTTTTTGCCAAGCATATCACACTCAAAGGGTCGTGTAATTTTCGGCTGCTCATTGCCATTAATAATATCACTGCGTTCTCTGCTTCGCCCTGTATGCCTGTGTGTTGTAAATCTTCTAAGGTTTGTTGCAATAGGTTTTCTACTTGTAAATTTTCTTTGGCTGTTTGTTTTTCTGTTTCTGTTAATGGCTTTGTTTGTGGTATTTCGGCTTGTTGTTCTTTTATTTTTACTAATCGGTATTTTTCTAACTCGTTGGTTAGTTCGCTTAAACTGGCTGCTATTACTGCCGTGCCTATTTCTAAGCGTTCTGCTATTTTGCGGATAAATTTTTCTAATTGGTTATCGTTGTATAAATCTAAGTTGTGCCTTACGGGTGGGCGTGGTGCATCTTTCAACTCTACTTTTAAGGTTACTCGCATTCTGTCCAAGCCTTCTAATTTTATTCCGCCCAGTACAGTTTGTTTGAGTAGTGCGTTTTCGTAATACATTTCTTCGGCATTGGTGGTAATGAGTTGGCTTGTTTCCATTGTTTAAAAATAGTTTTTACTGAATAATCCTTCACAAAAGTATAGTATCCTTCTGAACAAAACAAGAACTAATCAAATTGTTTATGAATGTTAATTCACTTAAATTTGCCCTGATTAACTTTTTTACCACTAAAAACTGAACAATACTGATGACTTTCGGACAAAAAATAACTTCGGTGCGTAAGCAAAAAGAGATGTCACAAGCGGAGCTTGGCAAGCTCTCTGGCGTAAATGGTGATATTGTTGGCAAGTATGAGCGTGATGAGATGAAGCCCAGCATTGAGACCGCTAAAAAATTGGCGGATGCGTTGGAAGTAAGTTTAGATTATTTGGTAGGTGGGGAACTTAAAGTGCTTGATAAAAAAACACTCAAACGCTTACAAGATATTGAGAAGCTGCCCGATAACGACAAACAAAACATTTTCTATACGCTTGATGGGCTTATTAAAGCTGCGAAGTTAAAAGCTCTATAAAACAAAAGCCCCGATTATGGGGCTTTGAGCTAGGTTAATCAAGGGAAGGTTATAATCCAGTTATTTTCTTTGATGTATTTAAGGGTAACATCGTAGCGTTTCAAAATCATATAATTGTTCTTTGCCTTTTCCCAACCGTACTTTTTTATAGTATCTGAAGCAAAAACAAAAATCCTATATACTTCTTCAGGGGACTGTTCTAAATATTCATCGTAGAGTTTTCCGTGTAAGCCTATTTCTGCTGTGTCCTTAGGGTTGTAATAGTCGCCCTCTCTTATATTTGAGTAACATCCATCACAATGAATAACAGTATCATTCCGTAAAGAAAAATTGCCATGAATAAATACAGGAGAATTGGTGTTGTTGACAAATTTTAAACGAGAGTCGAATTTATCAACAACACATCCTTCCAAAAATGGGAACGACCAAAGTACAATAAGCAAAAAATGTTTTCCCATAACTATCATTTTTGGATTGCTCTATAGAATGGGAAATAAACTCTTTTATAACTCGGGTAATCTGACGGCTTACTAAACTGCCCAAACCTATGTATTGACAGCGTATTTGCCCACTTTTCCGTATAAAAATTATCATGTTTTGTTGGGTCTTTCCTAATGTTATATTCCAAAGCACTTGGAATAGCGATAATCGGATAGTATAAAGGTCCTAAATCTTTAAACTGTTCTATGTGTCCAATTTCATGATGGAAGTGGTCTCGTTCTTTATCAAAATTTATTTTCTTGTACTCGTTTGTTGGTCGAGAAGCTACAACAAAAGGACCTGGTGTAAATGAAGATTTTTGATCAAAAAAGTCTGTGCCAATAATTAATTCTCCTTCAAACTTGAAAAAACTAAAACGAGGTATATCCTGTACCGCATCAAATTGGGCAAATTCAAAAGTTCCCAAGTTTATCCCTTGAGACATATTACCGCCTTCTGTACTTTTATCAATATGACTATAAGTACCATGACCAGTTAATTTATTTCCTTGCCATTCATAATTCCAATCAGAGTGAGTTTTGCCAAACTTGTATGCTTCATTTGATTTCCAACCTCTGCCAAGTGCCCAATTTTTCAATTCTTGAAAAAATCCGCCATTGGGATCTGTTCCATTTATTGGGTTGCCGTTCATATATGAATATGGACTTTGAAAAGAAAGGAAGTCAGACATCGGGTCTGTCCCCCACCAAGTCATTAGCCTTGTATCTCCTTCTCTGTAAAAAGTTGTAAAGTGGTTTCCTGCTCCGCTAATTTCATCATCTTTCTCAGAGCCTTTGTTATACCCGTACCTGTATTGATTTGCGTTAAAATTTCGCCCAGGCATCGGAGACCCGCCGGGATAATAATCCTGTGCACTTACAAATATCGGAGAATAGAAGTCGGTTCCTCCACCATTTGTATCCACTGGGAGTTTTTGGTCGCTAATTGTGGCCAATACGTTTCCTAGGTGATTTGTTAATTCATAAACTTTATTTCCTGACATTATGTTGGAAATAGGCTTATTCAAATGGGACCAACCTGGCTCCCAAATTATTGTATCAGGATTAAATACACCGACACGGGAAGAGCCATAAAGTGGTACTTCAGCCCAATTGAGTTTATTTAATTTGTCAAGTTCATAAATTGAAAGTATGTTGCCTTGTGAATCTCGAATATAATAAGTTGTTAGAGTTAGGTTATAACTAAATCCAGGTGATGTATAATATCGTTTTTCTATTCGATTATTGGAAGGATCATAAACGAATTTTAATGCTATTTTACTATTTCTATTTACTAAACTATCAATTTTCCCATACGTGTTCCAATATACCCAAAGTCCTTCACTTGAATCTACTTTCATATTTCCATCCTTTGTGTATTGATAATTCAAATTTCTTTGACCATCAATATCATTGGAGTAATTTGAATTAGGAACACGATCTGTAACGTGTGAAAGTTTATTTGTCCCGGAAATATAATGATAAGAAAGAGAATCCATAGCTAAAGGGTTTCCACCCATTAGCGTTCCGTTACGTGTATAAGTTAGGATATTCCCATTGGAATCATAATGAACGGCTTCTTTAAAATCGTCGATGGCACTTCCATTACTCCACAGGTTAGAATCTGCTAAAATATCAGTAAATGCTTTCATTCCTGTGATCCGATTTAACTGGTCATATTCATACTTATAACCCATTGTTACTGAGTCAAGGGCAGTGTTTGATACTACTATATGCCTAATATTTCCATTATATAATCCACGGTTATAAGTAGCGGATACTAAATAAGAGCTATCGCCGAAAGAAGTTCCTTCATACTCAGCTTCAAATCTGGGTTGGGTGGTGCCAATGGAAACATAATCCTGAGCGTGATAACCAATTGTGTAGCCAAATGCATCTTGAGCTATGGGATTTACTCCCCCGGCTCCAATACCGTCTAATCCCATATCAGAGGTAAGAGGCTTGTGATTCAAAGCAACTGATGCATTTACTCCTTTTTGCCAACCTTGCAGCGTATAAGCATAATCGATGCCTTGAACACGTTCATTTCCAAGAATAGTTCGAGCTAATGGTCCATGATCATAATAAATATAATCAGCATCATATTCCCAACCGATAGAATCGGTGCTTGTCAATGTGGTTATTAAACGGTTATCGGCATCATATTCGTATACATGTATAAATTGATCAATGGAATCACATTGATAACATAATTTATTGATTTTGCCACTTGCTAAATCAAAGAAATAATCAACTCTTTTAAACGCTTTACCAATTGAGGAAAGTGAACGATTTTCTTGAAGTAAGGAATGTACATTACCTAAAATATCATAATTGAAATGAGAGGCAGTTTGATAAGTATTAATATCATTATCATAAGCATCTTCATAGGTGGTAGCCGCAACTCGATTCCTCATATTATTTTGGCTAAAAAAAGACAATGTTGATGGTGGTGAATCATAGTAGGTTTGTATTACTTCAGACCTTATTCCTAAATTGATCCAATTCTCAAGAAATACTGGATTTCTGGAAATAAAGTCCGTCATCGTAGAATCATTTTCAATTTCACCTACTTCAGTTATTCTGCCTAATTCATCATAAATAGTGTAATTTCCTACAAAACGTCCTGCAAGGGCCTGTTCGGAATTTTGAGAAACGACTAATCTACCTACTAAATCATACCAGAATCTGGATTGACCGGCATCAGGAGTAACTTGATCGGTTATGCTATTAAGACTATTATAAAAATATTCCGTTTCAAACGAGTGGGCGTTGTGAAAGGCCGTTCCAAATCCGTTTCTATAATTTTGGATTTGGGCTAATTCAGTGGAATTGGCAATTGCGACACCTTGAGGGGGCACTGTTTTAACTAGATTTTTACTTTGATCATAATAATATAAAGTAAAATGGTAATCTAGCATTAATTCCTCAACATATAATTCCTCAACCGCATTTGCAAGACAATACGGTTCATAGGATTTAAGGAAAATTCCTTTAACAGAGTCTGTTGCATATTCAAATAATAAGTTTGAATTTGCAAGTGCTACTTCATAAAAATCATCAGAACAATCCTCTTCAATTAAGAATCCTGGAAAGATTGGCTGATTACAAAGAAAGTGTTCCGTATATGTAAAAATTTCACAAGTATCAAGAATGGACTGATAAAACAATATAGTTTCATTTAAATCAAAAATACTATTCAGATATTCTTCTAAAGTAATGCTTCCTGAAGCGATTGATGTGTATTCGGAAATTACATTTTGAAGTCCATAGCAAGTAAGTGAATCAGTAATTTGTATTTCACAACTATCTATTAATAAAACTAGTTCAGCAAAGGAATATGGATTATTTGCAGTAATAGGAACGCTGCCACTTACATACCAGGTTATGAAACTATCCAGAGGAGTTAACATTGAAGAAGTGTCAAACAAAGTTGTAAAGTGAGAATACGCAACGTTAAGGGAGTCACAAATAAGAGGTAAATCAACGGTTATATCACATGAATCTATCCATGCCATGTACTGCTGATGACTAAGTTCCAATCCTAATAATGTGTTAAAATAAATTGCTACAGGGGGCCTTGGATTGATGGAATTGTAGACAGAAATTAGTGAATTAATAGAATCACATTCTATATTTGGAATTTCATATTCACAACTGTCGAAAAACGAAATGTATTCCTGAACGGTAAATCCCAATTGAAGAGTGGACTCTATCCACATCCAAATAGGAGGCCTAGGCTCATCCAGAGCATTGTAAGTTGTAAGAATGCTAATTAATTGTGAACAATTAATCTCAGGGGTATATTCACATGTGTCAAACCATGCTTGGTATTGTTCTTGAGTAAAATTTAAATTCAATAAAGCATTAAAGTAACTGGTATAAGTTGGCCGGGGTATAGGCAACATCAAATAAGAATAATGATATAAATCGAAAAATTCCCTGCAATTAAAAGCGGGGGCTTCGAGTTCACAGGATTCGAACCAATCTTCAAATTCCTGAGAGGATAATTGATAACCTAAAATAGATTCTAACCACAAGGAAACTGGAGGTTTTGGTCCTAATAAATTACCATAATTGGTAAATAGCACTTCCAAGCTATCACAAGAAATTGTGTCACAGATATTTAGATTACATAAAGCAAACCAGTCAGCACATTCTTCCCAAGTAAGATTGTAGCCTAGGCTATCATGAATATATACAAAAAATGGTACATCAAAATTGGTGTCAATTTTATAAACTTCATTATAGTAATATTCTAAAGAATCGCAGCTGTTTTCTTGGACTTCTAAATCACAACTGTCAATAAATTGAATCCAGTAATTAGAAGTTGTATCTAAATTATAGTGATTATTTAAATACATAGAAATTGGTGGTCTGGGTTCACTCAATCCATTATAATAAATTATAACTGTGCTAAGAGTATCACAATCGATGGTATCCGCTTCTATTAAAATATCACATTGTGAAATCCATGAAAGCCATTGTTGAGAAGTTAAAATAATTCCAACTTCTGTATTCATGAAACTAGCTAGGTCAAGGGTATTCTGAGCGAGAAAATCCGAATAGGAACTATCTATTCTACTACAATTGATACTATCGCTGTAAATTGGAATTGGAATTTCACATGTATTCAACAGATCAGAAATTTGGGCAAATGTCCAATCGTAACCGAATTGCAAGTTGAACCAAATATCTAATGGTGGTATATCTGGTAAGGTAATTAAACTATCTCTAAAAAATTCCAAATCATCACAGGATGGACCCTGACAAAAGGCATCAAAATAACCTCTATAAACGTTACTGGAAGGATTAGTGATATTAGGAATAATTTTTTGAGCTACAGAATCACGATATTCAACTACATTACAGCGAACTATCCAAGACTGATATTCATCAAGTGAGAGTGTTAAATTAAGTTTGCTGTTTAGAGAATCTTCAAGGCTACTTCCACCTGTGCCTAAATACCAATTGTATAGCTGGGACAAACTGTCACAGTCAATTGTTCCGTAGGTAAGTGTATCAAGCATTCCACATGAATCAAGGAATGCAAAATAAACTTCGGGAGTGAGGTTAAAATTAAAAACTTCATTTAAATGGAGACCTAATTGTTCCTCAAAAAATTGAGATAATAGAACACTAGGGGAGTTTTCAATAAAGGTTTCCACTTCTGAGGTAACGGCTTCGCATTTTAGACAGGTGGGACAACTAAGCATTTCAGGGAGACTTATGACATTCGTTAAAAAATCGCAACCACCCTCATCGCATAAATCAAAAAGCTCTTCTAGTTGAGTTGAATTTAAATTTACATTGTATACTGAATCCAAATAGTTTGAGTATCCTGCAAGCGTTCCTGAACCTAATTCTGAAACATATTTTACATATAAAGAATCTAGAATATCGCATGTGCAACCCGGAATAGAATCATACACAATAGAGTTTGAAAAAAAGAGACTGGTTGGCAATTCAAAAGGCTTTGGCAATGAAAAGATAGAAGCATTACAATAAGCATCCGTGGGGCTAACTAGCAAAATATTTTCCATTGCTTGTTGAAAGTTGTAATATGTTGGATACGGAACATTTCCAGGGTTAATTGAGCTTGAGCCCAAAGGATGTTGAGTATCACAACCATTAATGCAAATGGCCTGGAAAGCGTCTAAAAGTGAATCCATTCGCGTAGCAGGTATATTGCCGCAATACTCGGTAACTTTGCTTTGCCAATAATTTCTTTGACTAATGCATGTGGTGTCACAGTGTTGATCCATTGCCTCTTGAACCCATTCATCTGAATCATCTGAAGACAACCAATAGAATTGTGATGCTTCTGTAAAATTTAGAAATCTTGGCATTGCCTCACTAAATGCAGGATTAACACAAAACAGAGGACAATATTGAGGATGAATTGCTGGTGGATTGTAATGACCAAATAACATCGAACTGGGATTCATGCTTCCGATACAAGTGTTGACACAACCATAAGGAGGATTGTTTTGGGCATAAATATCCTCCATAAAGGCATAGGCTAACTGTTTTTTTAGAAAATATAAGGCTTTAATAATTCGCCATACATGATTTTGTTCACCTTCACAAAGAGTGATAGGATCAGGTATTAATGCTGGGTTACACGCCATTGCATTTCTAACCGGTGGGGGATAATCCTTAAATACTGTAATCAAAGTTGCCAATTCAATAGCCGAGAGTCCAATACAAGGAGAGGGGTAAGGCGCGAAAACATTTTTTAGTGCGTTTAAAAATGCGGTTTGTAGTGCAATTCCTGAACCACTAACAAAATAGGGATCTATTATGTCAATAACATTTTCAGTAAACAGAAATTCAATATATTGAGAATCAGCTAAGGCCTCCTGAAAGCTTTCAGTTGAATATACACCATAATCAAATAAATGACTTTCCTGGTTATCAATACAAAATTGATAGTACGGATATTCCGGATGAATTTTAACGAGATTTTCAGCCCACTCAGGTTCAAAATATTGGATAAAATCTGATGGTCTTAGCTCATCAGGTCTGTAAAATTGGTCTTCGATAAGGACCTTTAATGTGTCTCCACACTTAGTTTTATAATACCCCCCCATTTGGTTTAATGTAAAGGGATGATTGTAGGTATAAACACCGTTTCCAAAGGGGTAAAAAATGGAAATTAAACTATGGGGACCAACTAAATAATTAGAAGAATCAAGTTCATAGGTACCATACTGCCCATTTGGTGAAACATCCTTTAACATAGTTTTATACCGAGTTCTACAGCTTGTCAAAAGACAAAATTCCATGCATTCGTCAACAGCTTCCTGATAATATACCATTCCGCATGTAGTATCTGATGCAGTTGGTACATAAGTGCTGTCACCTGATGATAAAGCATTAAAGTAGGAATTCAAAAAATCTCCTGAAGAACCCAGATTATCAATGCAAGTATTACAGTCTACATCACAGCCTGCACTATCAATCAAAGAAAGTTGATTTTGTAAAAATGTTTCAATCGTTGTGCAAACATTTTCTCTGAGAAATTTCTCAAGATAAAAATCTTTGGCTTCTGCGCTCATAATTACTTTTCTATTTACCGAATACTGCCCTTGGGGTAAATAAAGATTGAAACTGTCACTTATAGCTGCCGGATCATTTATACATAAAGTATCAAAGGGTGCAGGTAATTGATAATTGCTATAAGTCTTTTTGAAGAATGGACCATTAGGTACTGAATCATTACAAATTGATCCTATTGATATTTCAATATCGTAAAGACAATCATAACATATAGAATCGCTTTGACAATTTTCCAAAATCAATGAAACAGGATTAAGAGAATATACAAAATTATAATTTCCATCAGATTTAGCAGGGAAGCTAGCATTTGATTGCATTGAAACATTGTCATTATAATTATTAATCCAGCTTAGAAGGTCATGCCGGATTGTATCTTGGGGTGGTACTGAATCAAGTGGAGAAAGATTTATTGGACTTTGTCCTGTGAGACCAGTAGCAATAATATTTCCTGACAAATCTGTGTATATTAAGGTGGTCTGACCATTTGGATCAGTGGTCATTTCTAAAAAATAATGGTCTTTAAATCCCACATCATTCCCAAATAACCTATCCAGTTCCTCTTGGGATGGCTGTGAATAGAAGTGTTTGAGTTCATGACCACTTCCTATTTGAAATTCTTGTCCAACCGACCCTTGTCTACTTATTCTTCCAGTAAGATCCGGAGTAAATTCAGTAACTGAAAAAGGGTATCCTTCAGCACTTGGAGTGAACATATCAGGGCGTTGGCTATTGTTAGGATTACTTTGGGAGTAGTAAAGGGAACTTCCACTTGTTGAATCCATGGAAACGGGGTATCCACCGCAGTTACCTTGTGCTTCGAAATCCAGGTAGGAATATGCATCCCCAGATGTAGATAAATTAAGGCCTTCAAAAAATTCAATCTTTCCCTGAAATGTTGAGCCAGGTAGTGATTGGACTGCTTTACGGCCTATATGATCATAAATACTTTCAGAAGCAAACACAGTATCTAAAGTATTGTTTCGAGAAACATCTTGGCGAGCACGTAAAGTGCCGTCAGAATAAGTAACTAATTCATGTTTTAATCCATTTTCCGCAAATGACTGAATACTCTCCCAATTTAAGGAATCTTCATGACCTAAAGTATGAAAAACATTAGAAACACCTGATCCGGTCCAAACGGTAGTTAATCTTTGATAATTCGAAAGTATATTGACACCTCGGACACGATAAAGTAACAATCCTTTGGGATACATTAATGAAATATCAAAAGAATTGTGTTGTGTCGAAACCCGGGTGGCGTTATTGGTAAATACTGAATCAAATCGATAGGGTTGACTACTAATAATTTTTCCCCCCATTTTGCTTAAAGAATCCACAAAAACCCATTCAAGATCATACTCAGATGCATTGGTAATTGGGGACCATGAAATAGTTAATCTGTCGTAATTGTTATTGTAAGAATGAGATAAAGAGGTGACATCGTTGCAATCAAAAACTAACATTCTAGAAACACTAATGTCACTTTCCAGTGTAAAGATATCACCAGGTATTTCTGTGCGATTATTTATTTTGAAATGAATTAAATCTACAATTACTTCAAGTCGATGAACATTATCAAAGTGAATATAGTCAGAAATTGTATTTTTCTCTGAGGATAGTAATAAACTTGCAGGTTTATTTTTAAATATTTGCTTATTTTGATAATCAAATCCTGATATTTTGAGGAAAATTTTTGCTGAATACTCTTTAGGCAAAATTAAATTTGCCTCTGTATTGAACTTAAATGTTATTTTGGAAATACAGGTTTTAATACTATCTGTTTGTTCTATATATGAAGATTCTAATTTATCATCCGAAACCTTTAAAAATGATCCTGGAACTAGATCTTTACCAATGAGCCTACTTGTAAAATGCTCCTCTCTTGGAGAAAACCCAAATTTTTGATGTTGCCCTAAAAGGTAACACGCATGAAAAATAAGGACGGTCAATATACAAATCGAGTTTCTTACCATTTGATTTGGAATGTCAATTTATTCAATTTTGATTTACAGTATAGTTCTTATACTTGCCTTTTCCAACATATTGAGAATCCTGTTTTAATACATATCTGTCTATATGAAATAGTTCAGGTTGATAAGTAATGAACTTTTGCTCAATAAAATGGATATGAATGACTGGTTTGAAAAATTCAAAATCCTCTTGATGAAATATTCCAGAATGTTTATAATACAAAATTAATTCATTTATAAAGTAATTATTTTTATCATATTTAATAATTGCTGAATCCATAACAACGCTATTTTCAAAACTTAATAGTATTTCAACTGTGGAATTGTCCACATTAACTAATTTAATAGAATAGTTATTTGAAAAAATTAAAGTATCAATAATATCTAAAGAATAGTTTGTAGGTTTTTGAATTGCATTTTTTGAAACCAATAGGTTTTTATATTTGTTATCTGCAATAATGTGATATTCTTCATTAAGTAACATTTCCATTTCGTCTAAATCCATGTAAATATTCAAATTCTGCTTATAATATTTAGCAGCAAGTGAGTCATAGATATCAGACGGATCCAATACATCATAATATAAGATTTTCACTTTATAAAATAGGCAATTAGGATTTTGGTAATAGTTTCTATTAATTTGTTTTAGATCACTACGGATATCCTGACCCTGACAAACAACAGAATAAAAAAAAATTAACAATACAATTGATTTCATATCGCATTAGTTTTTAACAAAGCGCCTTGTCTCTTTTAAAGTAATAATTCCCCTTTCGGTTTCCTTCTTAATTCTTATTAATGTAGCTTCTTCATCATATTCAAAAAATGTGGCATAATTATTTTCATCCAATTCGGCCATGAGCCTATGTGTTAATGCATCGTAAACAAAGGTTTTCATGTTGCCCTTTGCAGGGAAAATTCTAAAATCATCGAAATAAACCGTACTACCTATCGCTCTTAACTCTATCGACAAGGTTGTAAATGTTCCTGGAATATTAAAAATTCCCTCAATTCGCTGCCATCCTTCAATTACAGGACCACTTGCACTAAATGTTTTAGTGATAAGGGTACCAGCAGAATCAGCTTTGAGTATTATAACTCCATTTGTATAATTGGCATCACAAGGTGTTGGCTCTTTAATCCAAGCACTGATTACGTATTTACCTGAATCAGGAGAAAATTTAACTAAACATGCATTATTTAATTCTATTTCATCTTCTCTATTATACTTGTAATATGAGGAATCCACATCATTAATATTCGAGGCAGTATAGAAGATACTACCCCCTGGGATTATTTCAACAGAATAATTTCCTGTATGAGAAATGGTATCATTAAAGGTAGAACGTGGAGGGCCAATTACATTGGTAAAACTAAAATAATCTTTCCAACACGGGCTTGTACATACTCTAAAATATTCACTGTCTTCGAAATTATCATTTCCAGCATTTTTTGCTTTAGAATTAGATATGACAGCTTTCGCATAATCACCCTGGTAACCTAATAGTAAACTTGAAGGTCTCGCAAGTGCATCATTCTCTTCTATTGGAATTTGATTATGATTAATTCGGGTCACTGTCTTTGAATTAATCCAATTGTCGTTTAATAGTCCAGCATTTGTCATATATTCAGACGTAAATTGCCAAAAAGGTATATGGGAATCAAATTCGCCCTCAGTTTGTAGGTTACTTCCAACAAATGCCAAAGCATTCCTTCTTGTATAGTATTTATATTCTGACAGTAAATTCCAATTGTTCTTTATATTTGAAAGATAGGGATTAACTACATTGTTTGGCTTTATACCGCACTTTATTTCTGAACAGCCTTCACAGTAAAAACAAGCTGTTCCATTAACTACATTTATTTCTAACATAGTCGCTGTATCAATTGTAGAGGATTTAATTTCCAAACAACCAAATTCCAGCTGCTGAATTATATGAAGATTTTCAAGATCTAAGGGCTCAGAGTCTATCGATTGAATTGTCATATAACAATTTGGCCCTAATTTCCATTCAGAATAATAACTATGATTTGTTAATAAAGGTGGAGAAACGGGATAAAATAAAACATCATTCAATGGAATGCTACCAAAGTTTGCAGAATCTCCTAAACAACTATGCGAGGGGGTTAAAATATCGATAATCGAAATGCTGTCCTCTAGTGCCGAATTAACAAATAAAGGATTGTCAATGGTATCCGACCGGACTATTAAGGAATCCAGAAATGAGTAAAAACAAAAATTCGTAGCCCTGAAATCCTCGCATTTATTAATTTTTACTAAATCACAATCAATCTTCCACTCATCTTTGAATTCATGAGCTTCAGTGTTGATTACTTCTAAATTATTCAGATTAAGTGAATCTACAATGCTGTTATATGGTGATACATTTTTAGAAATAAGTTTTTCTATAGGGAAGGAGGAGAGGTTTTTTCTAGCTGATCTGATTACCTTTAAGTTTACTGGAATAGCAGGCATGCTAATGGAATATTTTTCTCCTTTTCGATTAATAATTACAATATTGCCAGATGCATCTTCAGAAGCCCATAATTTGAATTTACCAACAACTCCATTGGCATATATTTCAATTTCATCTCCTGGAATCAAATAATCGTTAGGATCTCCAAATGGCCAGTCTATTACACCATTTACAATTTGAGTTACTTTATGCAAGGTTACTCCCACGTTCTTATAAGCAGAGCCCATTCTGTTATATGCCCAATGGGCGGGAATGGATAGGTTGAAGAGAGAATCGTTAAACTCGTTGGTTGTTTGGGTTAATACAGCATCACCAGTAACCGCATCATGTAGAACATTTGTTTCTGTAATCTGGGAGCCATCTTTGGATGTAATTACATTATCCAGTATCCCATATCTTGATATACATTTAACGCTGACAGCTGAACGAAAACGAACTTCATTATCCACGTAAGTTGGAATTATAGGCGGAATTAATATTGGAATGGGAATTGGAGCTGTAACAACAAAGAATTCAGTATTGCCAGTTACCGTTAATCCATCAGTTTTAGTAGTTTCTTCTCGCATGTCAAGCCAAATCTCTGAATCCATACCCATTGTTTGTTCTTGCACTCCACCACGGGCATCGACAACTTTAACATTGTTGTCTAAAATGTTGTGTCCATCACTATTTTTTAATTGCTTATAATTATATTTTTTAGAGGTTACAACTTTTCCAAATTCATCAATTGTTTTCTCAGATTTTACTCTTCCATGCATATCATTTAGTTCAATAAGATATCCTTGAGTGACAGCTTGATATTCTCTCACTCTAGAATAAATAAATCCTAAACTTGGTCGGGGCTTTCGTTTGTGATTTGGATCTAGAGGGGTTCTCTTGTATATCACTGGAAAGTCGTTTGCTGTGTAAAATTCTTTTTCAATTTTCCCTGTAGCTGTTCGTGTAATATCATTGCTTCTTCCTTTATTAATTGTTACCTTGCCATATCCTACCGAAGCATTGGGGAAAAGCAATTCACCAAACGGCTCTTCTAAATAAAGGTGGTCATCCGGACCTAATCCTCGTTTTACTTTGTAACGGACTGGCCTTTTGAAAGTATTCTCTTCTTGACCTATCCCTGGTTCGTATGAAGCAACCCCAGAGCTTATGGTAATATTGCGGTATGTAGCGGTATAATCGTAATTAGTTATGTATGTTACTGATTTATTAACTGAACTGCCAGTCATTTCTTGCCAGGAGTCAGTAACATGAATTTTCTTAACTCTGTGGCCCCCACCAATTTTAAATCCATTTGAATTACTAAGCCGTACCCATGATTTGGATGTATTTATATGCTTGGCTAACTTTTTATTCATGGCTCGATTCTTAAATTCTGTAAAAATTCCAACTATTTCGCTAATTGAACCAACCAATCCTCTTATAGCTTCTTCAATACTTGCTTGGGCTTCACTGCCACTATAAATTAATTCCTGAGCATTTGTTCTCATGAACTGCCAAGCTTGCAATGCAATAGGATGTGTTTGTTCTATGCTTTTAAGTTTTATCCAAATAATATTGGGATCGGATGTTACTCCGATATACGGCAAGCTACTTCTGTCGATTTGTGCATACGAACTTAAAAAGTCATATTTATTATTATTCCCTAAATCTATAGAAACCCTACAAAATAATTCATCTACATGATTTAAAAATTTAACTATTAATTCTTCATCAGTCACACCTGTTTGATCCGGAACACGTATGTAGATATAGTCGTTAGAGTTCCCATTATTATCATATAAACTATTTGTAAAAGTGGTAGCATTCGGAATATCATTAAATCCTTCGATAAAATACATTTGATGTGCAAACTTATTTTGAACTGCAAAATAGTCATCAGATTCATATTCTATATTAATTTTTGCACCACTAGGAAGATCAATATGGCTAATATTCCATAATCTTGCAAATTCATTAGAATATAATGTATCTTGAACTGAGTAAGGAAAATCTCCATTTAATACATTATTTATTTTTCCATATACAGAGTGAGAGGGAGAAATTTGCAAATTACTCTTAAAAGTACCCCAACGATCTACTTGCTTCATACCATAAAAGACAGTGTCCCCAAATACGTCAGTTTTATAAGAGAACTTATAAGGATTTAGTTTACCACGTTGGTTTGATCCATATGTAAAATAAATCTTTTTTAAAGTTAACTTTCCACCTTCAGAGTTGACATTATTTATTTGTGGATAATATGGAAAAGTTCCGATTGAATTATCAACAATATTATTGGAATTACTTGGTATCCCTGGGCAAATAGAATAGTCATAAACAAAATGTACAACCTTTACAGGGGTTGCGTTTTCACCAAATAGAATATATTCCGATTTGGTGAATAATTTAATTTCTTGCAATAGTTGGAGTGTATTTGTAGAATCTATTTCACCATCTGAATTTTTGACACTCATGCCATCCTCGCGGTTCTGGATTACGAATAAAGCAACATGGGTTTTCGATTCAATTGAATGCAAATACCACAGTTCTTTAGTTCCCCATACGTAAGAAGCTTTTGCGTCACCGATATCCAGGTCTGCACCGTTTCCACTATTTAATCCACCATTATAATATGCAGTATTTTGTCCATATGGTGCCCTGTATTTATAGTGAGAATTCGTTTTTGTATAATTAAATTTTACAGCATCTCCAAAGTCATCTGAAGAAATTCCATCTGCACTTTGATCTACATAATTAGGAGACAATATTTCGGTTAATAGAAAGGTATTTGCATAGGATGGGCGAGTTTCTCGCGAAAAATAATGGTCATTACCTTTGTTGTTAAATACTGTATTATCCGGGAAATTATAATAGACTATTCCATCTAAGGGTTCTGAAACTTCTTCACTGACAGAAAAACTAATATCTTGTTGATTTTGCGTATAAGCTGGCAGTCCGTATATATATCGTTTTCCCTGTGTATCTAATAAAGTTATCTCAGATATATGATGGAGGGGTTTACTAGTTCTTGGAATTTTAGTAATAATTTGGTTTTGGTCATTTTCGCATCCTTCGATCATAATTGTATTACGTGGATAGGAAAGAATTTTTTTATTGATTCCATGTACTTCTGCCTCCTGTGCAGTTAAAAAGGTAAATACGGTATTGCGCGGTTCTCTATATGTTTTAATTAAATTGTCGGAGAGAGAAACAGGATCAAGTTGTGTTCCCGTACTATTAAAAATGTCAAAACTAGCCTGGGCGAAATCAACTTTTGGTCGAAGTTTTATTCTAACCGGATTATTATCTTTTAATATTCCATATATATTATTCGTGTAAGGAGTAAGTTCTCCAGCTCTTTTAAAATAAAAACTTTCAAATTCAGTGTAGGGTTTTGAAAATTCGAAATCTGCAAAATCCCGCATGTTATTGTCATCCTTCCATTTCCCAGAGGATGTCACAACTTCGGTATACCCTCCGTTACCTCCACCATGAGCATTTACCCCTAAGCCAATTTCAATACCTGCTGAACCAGATGCACTAGTTGTTGACACCATTTTGTCATGTAAAATTCCTACATCCGAACGGTAGGGCCTGAATTGCCCCCCAATACCTTCTCCGGAAACATTAAATTGATCATACGTGAATACCGGAAAAGGAAGACAAGGAATTCCTTTTGTATAAGCACCATCATTCTCACGAAGGAAATCATTTAATGAATTGGCTGATTTACCTAAATGTGAATAGATATAACCATAGGTTGGAATTTTAAGAAAGGGTTGATTATATTCCTGTTTAGAATAAAATCCACTTAATTTTAAACTTGGGTGCAATACATAAGCTTCAGAACCTATGGTACCTGAAAGGGCATAGGAGTAATTATGATATGGAACAGAAATAATGGGATTATAATTAGCTGGAGACAAAGAAATACCTCCTGATACACTTAAAGGACTACTGGTTTTTGCTTTATTATCTTGTACAATATTTTTTTGATAGGACAAATCATAAGAAATGGACTTAAGCCCCTGGCGCGAGTTATAGCCCACTCCAATGTTTGCACCTAAAGATTTTGTGTTTTCATCTTTTCTTTTCACTCCAACACTTGCATTGGCTGACATACCCTCTTGAGAATTGAATTCAAGTCCTAAGCCACCAGTAAGGGTACCACTACCACCTATAGCAGTATTAACACTTGGATTGCATGCCAGAGATAATCCATATCCAGTATAGTTGTTTTTAAATATACCAAGACTAATCTCGAGATTAACATTTGTGGTAGAGTCTTGGGCACCTGTTCCGGATTGGCTGGGTGTTTCAGCACCTGCTATCTGTAGATTAACTCCCACATTAACTCCCCAAGTTTCATTGGGTTTTATATGAAAATCCTTAGAAACTATATCTCCTTTGTAATCATCGGGCATACCCCTCACATTCCTGTTAATCGCTCCTACATTTATATTCCAACCTGAACCAACCCAACTTGCTTCTTCATCCATCCCTGATCCCGCATTATAAGCTAAATTTATAGGATAACCCCCAACTTCTAATAATGGGATATTATATTTCATATCTCCACTAAAGAGATCTACCATATCAGGATCTGCCATGGAACTAAATCGTTCAAATTCTGGCTGTGTAGGACCCCCGCCTATGGCAAATGCACAAGTGGGAGCAACAATTTCAATAATCATAACTAGGGCAAGAAATATTGCTCCTAGTTTTTTAACTTTGATTTTCATAGGCAATCTCGTAAAAACTTATTATGTAATGAAAATTCAACATTCTCAGAATTTATAAAATCGTTTTTCAATAGCACTAGTTTGAACTTTTCTTTCTTGTAAAGAGATAAATCGGAAATTGGGAAGTATGTAAATACATGAGAAATCGGAGAGACATCATAATATCGTTCTCCGTTGTAATGCTCACATGCAATCGTATCTGAATCAGAAACTAATTTAATATGTTTTCCAAACTCAAATGAAAAAAAATGAATATACGATTCATACTTTATTTTATGTTGAAAATTTTGATCATTATTCATGAATGAGATTTGTATACCGCATAATGGATTCGTTTTATCTTCTTTAATTGAGTTAATAGGGTGAATTGAAAAAGTGAACTGTCCTGATTTCTGAGTTAAATGGTCACGATTTTGTCCAATAGTATTTGACCTGTTTACTTTTGTACAGGCAAAAAGAAAGCAAAAGACAAGGATACTTGCTAATAACTTCATTCTTTTAATTTAAAGTATAAATAAAATGGTTGCCTTCTTGTATCAAAAAATGTCAAAAGATATAAGCTTTGTTTGTTGATTGATACGATTTTAGAAAAGGGTATTTCAATTTGATTTTGATAAGGGTGAAGAGTAATAAAATCTTGGTAGATAATTTTAGAATTTCTCGAGAGATCTTTGATAGTGTACTCAACTTCTTGCATATTAAATCTATTATTATAAACGAAACCAATAGAATTTTCGAAAATATACTCATGAAGATTTCTTTCAGGGGTAATAGTTCTTAAATTGCTATTAGTATGAATAATATTAGGGGGAGAAAGGTGGAAGGTCCAAATTTCTGATTGTAGAATTTGAAAATTATTTTTTATCACGCTTACCCGCCAAGAATATTCGTATGTATTTTCCAATGGGGGAAATTTGGGATCATAAAATAAATAATTTTCTCTTAAGTCAGTAACAGATATAATAGGAATATTATAAATTTGACTTTCTAAATCGGATTGGCCAGGTTCTATTTTACATACTTGAAGGGTGTAAGTATATTCATTGTCAAAAATGAATTGCGGATTCCATTTCAGTAGTGGATTTGGTGAAGGTAGTTCACACCCATCACAAGGAAAAATTAGTTTTAAACCAAGGGTATTCAAAACTTCAATATCAAAACATCGTGAGACTGAATTTATTTCTCCGGATAAGGGAATAAATGCAATACATAATTCATAATGTCCTGTAATCAAATTTCCTGTCTGATTAAAGTGATTCGAAATTGGATTATCAAAGAAGTTGAAAATACTTTCAGATTGAAGCATCTGCCAGTTACTATTAATACCAGGTGATAATTCGAATATATTGGATTCCAAATAAGTAATAGGTTCTAAATTCACTGATTCAATTCTGATTTGTATGCGCCCTTTTAAAGATTGATTATTTGAGTTGACAACTGTAAAATTAAAAACATCCGAATGTGAAAATACTAAGTAAGATTGTTTTTGAAGGTTGATGGATACTTGCCCACTCATTAATAAGGGGCACCAAAGTATAGCTAACAGTATATTTATTTTTTTCATTTAGAATGAAGCGGTCAATTTAGTATTTAAAGTTTCGGAATTTTTAATCATCCTGTCATAATTATTTACTAACAGAATTTTATAAGATATATTAAAATTAATTTTACTTTTAAATTTATTAGTGACCCATCCTAATTGTGGAGAAAGAGAAATAGTATGATTTTTACTCAAGTACTTATATTCATCACCAACACCTAACCCCAACGCAAGGGATTTGATTTTTTGATAGAATGCTAAATAATGTGAAAATAGGTGTAATTGTGAATTTATTTTGCGAAAACTAAGTTGGTAATTTAGTGTTTGTTTATCATTTAATGTTGTTGAAATCAAATCGGAAAACAAGTATTCGCTGTAATCTCTATTAGTTGAATTAGACTGATTGGTTGTAAAATATGAATAAAAATTATTATTAATAAACTTTGATTTATATTTAAATCGACTTGAGAAGTTCAGTGAAATAGTTTTTTGTTTGACTTCTTGAGAGGGCTGATCATGTAAGAAATACTGGATTTTAGAAATTATGTTGGAGTAGGAAAGAAGTATTAAGTGATTATTATGAATCACCATTGGTTCAATCAAAAAAGATAAATTGCTGAATTTATAATTTTTGTCTTTATTGGAATTGCTGGAAATTTCAGAATGAATGCTTACTTTTTTTGATTTGGTTAATGGCTGAGTAATATTTATTTTTTTACATTTGTCACCTGGGAGTAGGAATTTATTCCCGGGATTGTTATATGTTTTACCCAGTGTCTGGAAGGAAATATTAATAGATGTAGAAGATTTTGGGATAAAGTGCGAAGTTGTTATTGAAATTGCACCGGCATCATATAAGTTATAAGAATTTTCGGAAATATTATTTGTGCTGGCAATAGATGATGCCACCGTTATTTTTAATTGGTTGTTTTTATTTAAATTAGTTTGATTTTGAAAGGAAATAATACTTGTTTTATGGCTTAAATTTTTTAAATTTATACCATTATAATAAAAAATTCCCCCAATTTTTACTTTATTCTTTTCAAAATCATATCCCGATGAAAATTTGAAAAACGAAAGACTATCATGGCTAGTATTAAAAAAATTCAATGAATATAGATTTTTATTGTCGTATAAATTTCCTCCTGCTACTTGTAGAATAAAATTATTATAATCAATTTCGGTTAAAATTCCACTATATTGTATATCATATAATGTGAGAGGAGATTCACTCAAAGTATTTTGACCAATATCTAGTTTGTTAAGTTCAATTTTTCTTTTTTTATAATCTGCACTATTATTGGAATTTAATGGGGATAATGAATCATTAATAGTTGAAAGAGCGTCATACTCAGTTTTGTATTTTTCAAGCTGATTAGCATAATTGTTAATATAAATACAAGCAGAATCATACGGTAATTGAAAAGAAGAGCTCATATTAAATGTGTCAACTGCTAATACTGAAGATTTCATTTCTGGGACGTGGAATGTTTTAAGAAAATGTTGATTGAAATTTTTTTCAAAAATGTTTTTATTTATAGCAAGTTTCTTGTTTAATTCTATTATAGAATCATTTAATAAATTTGAAGTATCATAGTTTGGGAGATTGGTTTGTTTATTGTATTTAAATGAGAATCGATATTTATGTGATGTATTTGAATGGTCAAAAAATGTAGAGTATTGAAAGATTAATGTTATCGGAACTTTACATATTAAGGGAGATAATTCTATCCAAGTGGAATTAAATCTTCCATTTAACATAAAATTCCCATTGGTTTGATAAAATTCATGTCCCATTTTTAAATATGTTCTTTTATTTTTAGTAGAATCATCACTTGTTGTCTGGGCATAGCTTATATGGGTAATACATAAACAAATAGGAAGGAGAATATATATATAAATTTTACTCATTAGAAGTTCTTAATGAGTAATCGGGATGTAAATTTTCTTCGATTTAAAAGTAGCATTATCTGTAAGTGAAAGCAGGTATATTCCAGGTTGGATTCCTGCCACGCTGCAAGTATTCAGATCAGCATTTAGTGGCCACATTTTTATTTCCTGGCCCAACATGTTCGTTAATACTGCAACGGAATTCTTGTAGTTTCCCGTATAATTAATAATAAGGTTGCCGCTATTAAGAAAGGCAGTGAACAAAGTATTTTGATTGTGATCTTCGATAGTAAGTAAAGGATCAATCACTATTGGAGCTCCAACATTGCCTATGGGACTTATATATCCGGCGGCATCGCTATATTCAGATGAACTAAATGTAAGATTGGAATTCGTCAACACTGAAATACCTGCATTTGCTGTCAGGGTAAATGAAAAGATATCACCATAACCATTAGCATTAATAAGATTGTATCTGGTTACTGCTGAGTTAACCCTGTCAAATGAGATTTGATTAAAATTTAGAATATTGTTGCCTAGTAGCATACTTGGTATAAAATCACCGGAGTTAAATGAATAGGTAGTCGGGTCCCCTTGAATATCAAATCCAATTCCATAGCCCGAAAAAAGATTGGATGCATCACCAATAGAGACTACCCCTGAAATGGTTTCACCTGGTGCCACCGTGTCTTTTGAGAGAGTTATTTTTAATTCAGCTGCCGGGAAGGCAGCTTTGTTTGGTGACATAGCTAAACGCAAATGACTTTGGCCGAAATTTGTCGTGATACCTTGTACATCGAATGAATCAACAACACCATTGCCATCGCAATCACTATGTTTATAATCAGTTCCCGAGGATAAAAATTGCGACCAACCCTGGCAAGGTTGGGCATTCCACGAAAGTGAGGCGGATGGTCGAATGGGTCCAGTTGCTCCATAAGCAAGACCTATGGGAAGAAGGTCGGAAGCATCAACATTTTTATCGCTGTTTGCATCCCCAGGCCAAACATCGTTGTTCGCGCAATAATTTACCTGAATAATAAAAGCTTTATTTGAATAACCATTAAAAGGGCAATTCTTGTCTTGCGAGGTTAATGCAAAAATATAGGGAGAACTTGCAGAATCGGTTGAATCTGTGATCCAACTAAAAGTGCCGCTTTCGTTTACTCCAGGATTGATAATAAAAACATCATCTGTTCCAGTGAAATAATAATGTGAGATTGAAGTTGAATCTAAGTTCGCATCCGACGTAAAAACCGTAAAATTAACACTGTCACCAGCGCATATTGTAATTGAATTAGTGCTGCCACCATTCATTCCTGATATAACAGGACGGCTATTCAAATCGGTTGTTACCTTTACCTGGATGGCACGATGTGTTAAACCTACTATTAGCCCATTACGGTATTCAGTTATTCTATAAACTACCAAATCATTCTCTATAGTTGTAGGAGTAAAAGAGAGTATACCTGTTTGGCTATTCAAAGTAACACCTCCTGTTAAGTAAGTTGAAATTGGCTGTAGGTAACTGAATCCAGGAGTATAATCGGCTTCTACCATAGAATAACACGTTTGTTCCCATGCTTTTTCAAGGGAATAGACCAATGAATCACCGTCGGGATCTATTGCGGAAAGGTCAATTTGTTGAAGTTGATTGACCGGCACAGAAATCACAGGCCCAATAGGCGTATATGCAGAATTATTATAGCTGGCATTGTTTAGATAAATAGCCGATAAAAAAACTGTTTCAATGACCGAACCTTGGTCCATATTATCAAGCTGAATGTAACAACATTCTGTAGAACCAAATTTCCAATGATTACTATTTCCGAAATCATGTATAAGTGAGTATCGCACCATTTTCCAACCAGGCCATATATTATTCACACTTTGGCAAGTATTAGGAAGCGTGTCACACACAATTGATACATCAAAAATCGTATCTCTTGTGAACAATAAATTAGTGTTTACATTCCCAGACGTAGAATCATAAAAGCACGCAGGGATTTGGGGAATAGGACCCAATCCATCACATTGCCAATATTTTTCCAGAATAATTTTATAGGTTGTGCCATACATCCACTGATAATAAATTCTTCCTGAAAGCATATGATTTGCTTCAAGATTGGAGTAGGAAACAAAAAAAACAATAAGAACTACGTACAATTTTTTCATTGCTATGTTAATTAATTAAGAAGTTAAATTATAAAAAATGCAATCTTCGAACTATCCCGGCTTCTGTAAAAGATATAAATTAACTGCAATGGGCAGAAGAATGCAGTAATTAATTTTTGAAATTCTAATTATTAATCCAAATGTAATACGAAAATGGTAAAGTCAATGCTTCTTCATAAATTATTTTATAATTCTACATAAATCATTGATTTTGTAATGAATAATTTTAATACTTTTTATTTTAATAATTCAAAATGTTCATTGATATTGTACATAGCGGTAGCAAATAATTTAATTCTTATAAAATTACACTTTTAACTTTACACGAAAACGTCGAAATTAAATTTTTAACTTTAATTGTTAAGCAATTAGGGCAAAGGAGGTAAGGCGGTTTGGAGTAAGTAGGTTCGCATGAGCCACAAGCTATCTTGCCATGCGGCCGCCAGGACGTATGTGAGGCCGGGTTGAGAGTGTTTCTGTTCAAGTCATAAATTTTTGTATAGGTAGAAATTAATATGATAAAAACAAAATGGAAAGTTTTTTTCATGGCACTTTATTTTAATGGAACTTCTGGAAATTGCTTCCCAGATTTAATATTGCGCCCAAATGTATAAGAAGATATCAGCTAAAAAACACGTACTTTCCCCTGTTTTTTACAAATATTCCATACAGGGGTTTACCCTTGGTTTTGTTGGATTAAACAAGATGAAAAATTTCAAGTAGCTGATTACCTGTGTATTGAAATTTTAGCTAAGACTTTTTGTTGCTTTCAGAAAGGTGTATTCTAAAAAGGCTACCACTTAACTAAGTCTGACTGGCTAAAAAAATTCATTAAAAAAATTATACCATCATACTTCGGGGGCTTTGCGGAAGTTGGGGTAACTTAAACTAGCAATGCACCGAACATTAGAATGGCTGAATTTAAAAGGAGAAAATTAAAAAAAAATTAGAGGTTGGCTTCATCCGCAAACGAATAGTATGACTCTACACTAAGAATAATGTGATCAAGTATTGCAATATCCAATAAGTTTCCGCCTTTCTTGAGTTTTTCTGTCAGCTTCAAATCCGATTCACTTGGGGTTAAATTGCCTGAAGGGTGATTGTGACATAAGATTACACCCTGTGCATTACATTTTAAGGCCACTGCAAATATCAGCTTAGGGTCAACTACTGTTCCGGCACAACCGCCCTTAGATACTTGATACCATCCCAATACATGATTGGCCCGATTCAAAAGCAGGATATTGAATTCTTCTCTGAATTCTATGTTATCCGACCATACAGAACGGAATAGGGAAGCCACATCCCTGGAACTTCCAATTTTAATTCTGTCACAGGATTTAGTTTTGTTACTGTACGTTACTCGGATTTCGTTTAAGGTGTTGAGTGTTCTTGTCTTTGGCATCTTTTGAAATTTTAAAGGTGATACCAGCCACTTACAAACTGTGGATTTGCGACGTTCAAAAGGAAACTGGAATACCGGAATACCATTCAGAAAATTGAGGATATGCCGGGAAATCTTTTGAAACGCCAGGCCTTCATCCTGGGAATCGCAAAATCACAGTTTATTTTTGTATCTCCTTTAAAATGCAAAAAGTGAAAGAGTGTAACCGCAAAGGATATCCACATCTTGACACTTGACAAAATATATTGCAATATGATAAACTATGAATATTAAAAGTTAATAAGACTTACCGTTGCTCCTTAAGTGGAGACCTCCTGATACTTTATCAGGGTCGGAACGAACAATGGTGCGTTTGTTATGTTTCTTACTTCATGGCCTTTTATTTTTTAAAAGTCTATGGTAGATTAGAAATAGATTCCGGTAATGGCTTGGTTTTACCAAGGTTTTATCAGAATCAGCCACTCGTAAAAGAGAGGTTTACAAAGGCCCGCCGGGTTCGTTCCGGGCGGGTCTTTTGTATGTATGAAAGAATTAATTAAACTTTATTTGGATTGGAAAGCCTCCTATGCGCCAAGGGCGGCTGTTAACTATAAGATTTGGCTCGAACGGTTGATCGAGGTGTGTGGAGAAAAAGAATTGCAGGAATTCACCATAATGGATGTTGTTAATTACAGGAAATTTTTAGAAGGAAAATTTAATTCCTACTCGGTCCAATATGCAATCATCATCGTCAAAAACTTTTTTCAGTTTTATAAAAATCAGGATTATATCTGCTTAAACCCTTCACTAATAAAACTGCCAAGGATCGTGGCAAAGTCCCACCGAGCGGTGAGTGAACAGGAATTTGAATCGGTTTTAAGTGAAATTCCCAAATCCGGATTTGCATCTATTAGAGATCAACTGATCATATGTATGTTGTGGGATACAGGAGTTCGTGTATCCGAACTGACGGATCTTGATGTTTCTCAAATTAATGAGAACCGTCACAATACCATCATTACTACAAAGAAAACCGGACTGAAAAGAACAATTATGTGGTCTAAAATGACTCATGAACTACTACTTAAGTATATGGCATTACGTATAAATGAATGTTCTCAAACCACAAGCCATGCACTCTTTCTTGGATGGAAACAGGGGACGGGCTGGTATTCCCGATTAACCACACGAACGGTAGAAAGAATCATAAAAAAATATGTTGGAAATGCAAAAATTTTAGAGCGAATTACGCCCCATAGTTTTCGTCACGGATGGGCCCATAAAAGGAGAGACCAAAATGCGCCACTCGCTTTTATTCAACGAGGACTAGGGCACGTAAGTCCGGTTTCTACTTTTGTGTATGAACAATACAAGGATGTTGAATTTGAGAAGTGTGCAAAGAAGTACCTGACTTGAGCCTATATTCTTCCAAATGCTTTTGATGACATTGTTTTATTAATTGCATTGCAAAAAGCTCCTGTTGAATTAAATTGTACTTATAGGCTCTTCTCCAGGTCTTAATATAACGTTCAATCTTTTTTGCAATCTCAAAATTTTCAATACCTTCATATTTGAAGGCTAGCTGTACCGGTTGCCTAAATTTTGTCCACTGTGGCTTGAAGTGATTGGATTCCTCATAACCTAATTGATGAGCACGCAAGCGTTTTTCCAAATTGGAAGTGATACCAGTATAATATTCTCCTTTACCGCAAATCAGAATGTATAGCGTGAAGGTTTTAGATTCAGCCATAATAATACAAAAGTATAAAATCTTTGAAACACCACCGAAGCGAGGCTTTCAGAAAGTTTTCAACAAACAAAATTAACCTATGACTGAAGGGGAAGTATAGTGGAAATCCTTGACCGGAATATTCAATTTGATATACAACTTACCATATCAGACCTGAAAGGCACCCATATAGGATGCCTTTCGCTGTTTTACATTTTCTCCAAAAGGGGCTTGCAAGATATTTAGTACATGCTATACTTCAATTATCCACAAGAAAGAGCACTTCATTGGGTTTCGTCCCACTGCGGTGCTTTTTCATTTTTTCCTACTTTTTGTTTTAGGTTTTGCATATAGTTAATTTTTTCCTTGGCTTCTTTTTTTAATAATTTTGAACAAGTTTTAACGTAGGGGCTTAAAACCATTTCGAGTTTTTGATTATTATAAAGATATCGAATTAACGAATAAAAGTCTCCGTCACTGGTTACAATAATAGCTTTATCGTATCTATCTTTCTCCACAATTGTATGCAACACAAGATCTGCATCACAGTTACCTTTAGCTTTACCCTGATTATCGAATATAACAGGTTTGAATATCAAAATAAAACCTGCCTTTTGTAGTAGTGCATATAGATCTTGCTGGGTAGGTAAAAATCCCAAAAATATATAGGCCGTGTTTACTTTGTATTTTTCTGCAAGATAAACTCGGAATTTTTTCCAATCAAGCTTCCAACCTAAAGAGGCGATTCCTTTATGTACATTTTGAGCATCAATAAAAGCTGCATTCATAGTGAAAAGCATAATCCACAATAAAAGAATTTGCAACTTAAAAAGTAGAACAGAAGCTGTTAGGATCCAACTAAATATTTACAGCAGGGAATATTAAAAATATGTTCCGATTAAATTTTACTGACCGTCTCCACATTATTCACTTGCACAATTTAATGGGATATGATACAGTGTAAGTAACGGGTTCCTTTATTGAACTTCAACTAAGTAGGCGATACACCTTTTTAAAGAAATGGAATGTCGCACAATATATCTTAGAAGAAGTCAAATCCGTTGAAAAATAAAGGTTTTTAGACGATTTTTCTGTACAAAATCACGTATTCGTGGTGCATAGCGATCTGTGGAGTTAGGTAGAGAATTCATAAATTCTTTTAGAAAGTATTGGCATTACCTGAAAGGGACCTTCTGACGTACGTCAGAATGGAACGAAAAATGCGAATCGGGATTAGTCACAGTTGGGCAGTTTTTGCAGCCCGACTCCATAGGTCGCTGTGTGCGCTTTAGTCACATAGCGGTCGCTTTTAACAGTCGTTAAATTTTACAAGATGAAACTATTTAATATCTGCACAAGGAAAGATTATGAAAAGGAAGGGGAACGAAAGAGCACCTGGTACAAGGTGGGAATATTAAAGGAGGCGGACAGCGGGAAAAGGTATATCAAATTATTTCAACAGCCACAAACGGAGTTTTTCGTTTTTGACAGGGATGAAGGGCCACAGGTAGCGGAAGGTAACGAAAGATCATAACCATGAATCCGATTCAAACCACGCCGGTTCCGAATGTTTTGTTTGATATTTTCTTAAGGGACTTGAAGGGGTGTGAATTAAAAGTACTGCTTGTAATCATTCGGCAAACTCTGGGCTGGGTAGACAAGCAAACGGGGAAGGGAAGAAAAAACAGAGATTGGATTTCAACAAGTCAACTGGAAAGAAAAGCAGGCACATCCCGCAGGGCGATTTCAAGTGCCTTGGCCGGGCTTGTTCATAGCGGATTGATCAGCATATCCGATGACGGTGGAAATATTCTAAATGGGAGCTCTGAACGAAAGGGGAAAATACGGCTCTATTATCAATTAAATCTTTTAAGTATCTCTCCTGTGGATAAAGTGGGGATAAGTGTCTTAAAACCCGCCTTAATTGCTCAAGCCAATGCAGAAATTGCAATGGACATCAGCAAAAATGTGCAAGACCTTGCGCAGAAAATGCTTATAACAAAACAAAACCTACCAAACTAACTCTTACAAAATTCTATTATGGAAAAGTTAACCATTTTTCAAATGCCAATTCCCCGAGTCTTAAAATCAAATAACCGAAACTCAGATATTTTTCCTTTCACCAAAGAGCAGTTGAATCACTTCCAGAAGGAAATGGACACGGCAGGCGGTTTCCATGCCTTGATGTATTTAAAAAAAGCTTTAGAACCTCGTATGGGTATGAAATACATAACCCAGTATCAGAATGTAAAGCGATACCGGGAAAAATACCTTACCGGCGCTTACCAGACCCTACAACCGTTTTATGATACTGAAATGCCTTTCATCTTTTGGAGCGAAATGTATGAGGTCTTATTATCATCAGAATTTCACCGGTGAAACCTCCGCTTACCTATTACGGGGGGAAACAACAACTTTCTAAAACCATCCTTTCGCTTATTCCTAAGCATTCCCTCTATTGCGAGCCATTCTTCGGAGGTGGTGCGGTGTACTTTGCAAAAAGTCCATCTCCTCTAGAAGTGCTCAATGATTCAAATGGAGAACTCATCAACTTCTACCGTACTCTCAAAACTGACTTTAAATCGCTCCAAAAAAGGATTTCAAGGACCTTACACAGCCGGAATGAGCATTACCGGGCCACAGTCATTAATTCGCACCCTGAGCTTTTTAACGCTATTGAGAGAGCTTGGGCAATCTGGGTTCTGGCTAACCAAAGCTTTGCCTCGAAGCTGAATGGTTCCTGGGGATATGACCGGACTAAAAACAAGTCAGCATATCAATTGAACTCAAAGCGAAATGCCTTTACAGAGGTACTTCTAAAGCGGATTGAAAACACCCAAATTGAATGTGGTGATGCTATATAGGTAATAAAATCCAGAGATAGTAAAACCGCTTTCTTTTACTGCGACCCGCCGTATTTCAATTCCCATAAGGGGCATTACAAAAAATACACGGAGGAGGATTTTACTAAGCTTTTGGAGGTGTTATCCCGGCTGAAAGGGAAGTTTCTCCTCAGTTCCTACCAAAGTAAGATCCTTTCTAGGTATTCTAAACTTTTTAAATGGTATTCCAAAAAAATTAATATGCCGATTGCCATTTCCACACATCCCGAAGTTAAAAAGAAAAGGAAAATTGAGGTTTTGACAGCCAATTATCCCATCTAAGGCAGATAGATTACATTTTTTTATTCCTGCCATTTTCAGATTCGACTTTTCATAAAGCTCTTTAAACAATTAAAAATCAAAAATCATGGAAACAAAACCAAAAAGTGAGAAGATTAAGGATGTTTACCAATTGGTCACTAATCGGATTCTGGAACAATTAGAAAAGGGAATTATCCCATGGAGAAGAACCTGGACAGATGCTGGTCTACCTCAAAATCTTATCACTCGTAAGCCTTATCGAGGTCTTAATGTGTGGTTGTTAGCATCACTAGGTTATGTTCAGAATTTCTTTCTGACTTATCAACAGTTGAAGGAAGTTGGTGGAACAGTCAAAAAGGATGAAAAACCGTACCTCGTAGTCTATTTCAAATGGATTGAAACAGGTGACCAAAATGGAGAGGAGAAATTTAAAAAACCGTTTCTCAGGTATTTCAAGGTGTACAACGTGGCCCAATGTAATGGTATCAAGAAAGAAATTATTCCAAGAATATTGAAGCCGAATCACCCCATTGAAGATTGCAAGTTCATTGTGGAATCCATGCCCAACCTACCCTTAATTGTCTTCCGGAACAACGACCCGTATTATCACCCGGAAGGTGATTACATCAACATGCCTGCGATCGAGTACTTCGACTCCAGTGTAGCTTATTATGAAACCCTGTTCCATGAATTGGTACATTCGACCGGCCACAAATCGCGTTTAAACCGAAAAGAAATAATGGAAAAACACCGATTCGGCTCTGAGCAGTATGCTATTGAAGAACTAACAGCTGAGTTTGGGTCATGTTACATCCAGTCTATTGCAGGAATACAGGAGAAATTAGGAGAAAACAGCGCAGCCTATATCCAGAACTGGTATGCCGTTTTAAAGAAAAATCCGAGATTGGTTGTTTATGCCGGTAGTCAGGCACAGAAGGCGGTGGATTATATTCTTGATTTTGAAAACCATCGTATGGTTACTGACAATAGTAAAGGTTGAAAACAGAATCCCAGAAAACCTGATTGAAAAGTCAGGTTTTTGTTTGAGACAAAAGATCAGGAAATATAAAATTAAATATAAGGCCAGAGTAATTACCAGGTTCAAAAGAAATAATTTGAACTAATCAGGAATTATTCATGGGTGCATCGTGGATGCCAAACATTATTATTTTCTACAATTTGCTATTTGCTTCACTTCCACAGGTAGTTGCCTTAAAGTCTTCAATATGTAAATCAGTTCCATGATACGCGAATAAACCAAAATATCAGAAAGAATGGATTTTATGTTTATATATAAATCAACTGTACGCTAACTGTAAAAAAACGCGTTATTTTTTTGATATTTCATATCAAAAAAATTCAATGCCATATAATTTGAAATGCACTAAAGATTCCAAAACAGACAAATCAAATGCATTCTTTGGTATTTGTTCTATTGAATAGATTCCACGGGGCATATAATGTTCCTCAATCTCTATCCGTTTTAACATAGTAATTCCAGTCTTAAGTCCATCATTGCCAATTTCTATGCATAATGCATCCCAAAATACAGAATTGTGTTGCCTTCGAACATGAGCCAATGACCCTACAATTAGTATTTTTTTTGTATCGGACAGTAATTCAATGGTAACTTTATCATTATATGCAATTGAAATTTTTCCTTCAAGAAAATCTATGTTTCCATGGTAACAAGACATTTTAAAAGGGCTCTCAATATTTAATGAAAACAGATTCCAACAACTTTTACCCCGCCGTAATGACACTGCGGCATTAAATGAAATCCCTATCCAATCTGCATTGAAAACCTTTAGCCTTTCGCTTTGAAATGGCTGTTTGTCATTGATAATGTATTGTTCAATTTGTAATTTCCATACAAAATTTAATTTTTCCAAAACTATCTCAGAAATTACTTTATGTACTTTATTTAGTAGCTGAAGGGATGTTTCATTAACGTATTTATCATGGGTTATTCCTAAGCACTTAGTCAATGTGGCTTCTGTTAAATTTGACTTCAAAAATTCCACAGATCTATTCGCTAGTTCAACAATCCTGCGATAATTATAATAGGGGTATAGTAAATTGCAGCCTTGCTGAATATACTGACTTAACTTCCTTTTTTGTTGTAAAATATCTGACGAGGACATATTATTGTAAATTTCGAAAAATTTCGGTTAATTTCAAATAATTTCAAATTCTCTATTTAAATCGTCTCTAATTAATTATGGTGCAACGGATATTGAAATTTCTGAGTTATACTTGCTTTAAACAATAAAAAGCTCCCCCTGGTTCCAAAGACCAATGCGGAGGAGCTTAAGGCCACCCTAATAAGAAGCCCATGCAACTGTTTTTAGCATGTATACGATTAAAATGCAATAGCTTGCAATTTTTTGCGCTAATGATAATCAGGGCTATCTTAAGGATCAAAGTACTGAAACTTAATTCCCTTATAGCATGGAAACTACAGATACTTTCTTAATTACTATTGTTCGGGAACTTGAACATATTGATAATCAGTTGGATGAATTGTCGGGGCAAAAATGGAAATATACTGATGCACAGTTACGGCTGGAAAAAGTAAAAAAAATGGTTAAGGCGCATTGCCATAATACACCTGATGCGGTCTGGGCATTAAATCAAATTAATGCTGCACAGAAAAAATTAAAAATGGTATTGCCAGTTAAAAGACCAGTTAAAAACAAAATAACAAATCAATTGATGGATGTGAGAAAACGGAAACCTCAGGTATCGTTGTTTTCACCAAAATTCGGATGTATCAATAAAGAGCGTTTAAAAACTTTATTTAACAAAATGGTTATTGAAGAGCGCTTTCCTGATTGCACACTTGAAAATTTTCAATCATTATTCTATGACAATGGACATAATAGTAACATTATTCCATACAATGGGTTTTCCACTGAACTTGTTCATCTAATATTTGAGATGCAAAAAATAATAATACCAAAGAAATCAAATTTGAAGTTATGTATTCTTATTGCAAGGTATTTTATAATTGATGGAAAAGCTCTAAAAGCCTCAACCCTTGAAACATTAATGAGCAGGTTACCTTCAATTGCTGTTGTAGATTTTGTAGACCAAATGCTTATGTATGAATTTACTAATGAGAACAAGTAAAATTCTACGTGAAATAATCCACATTTGAATAAACAGTTGGCAACACTTTTCCAGCACGTTCATGGTGATCTTACCCTGAATAGACAAATACATGAAATGAATCCATCCGCAGAACAAACGAGAAATTTATTTTGTTGTCACTTAGAGAAATTTAAAGAAATAAAGTTTGGTAAAAGTTGCTTTTTATTATCAACTTGAAATAAACTATGGTAAACTGTTTTTCACCTCAAGTTATCATAAATTTGCCGGTAAGTGTGGTGCTCAATGCTATACAAGTTACCCATATGGAAGTAAATTATGCCTATTAAGAAAGCCAACAATTATACGGACAAGAGTAATTTGGGCTTTATAGGCCTGTGAAATCCATAACAACGAGAGAACAATGATTAATCACATCATTAAAAGAAAAATGGACATGAGAAAAAAAGCAAATAAAACCAAAAATAAGAAAACAACACCAAAGAGGCCTTTCTTACGCATGTGGAAATCATATTTGAACGCGGAAGGAAAGTATAATATCATGTTGGATTTGCCAGTCCAAACTGAAGGAAGGGAAGAATCTGGATTTTATTTTCCAAGTAGATGAAATAATTTTTTGAATAGTTTTAACTCTTAAACTGAATAGTCAATCATCCTGAACTAAAACATGATCGAGCGAATTTCATTCAAAGTGGCAGCAAGGGCACTTGGTTATACAAGTTATCGGGGATTTCGGTCTTGGTGTATCCGAAACAAAGTGGCTCTGTTGAAGGATACTGGTTCCAATAGGTTATATGTAATGAAAGCTGAATTTGAATACGCTGTCAATAAGGAAATTCTAAAGCATTTAACATATGAGTATAAAATTAATACAACAATAGAATGAATATTGTCAATATTGCCTCTAAAAATTTGCGAGCTATAATGTGCGACCATGAAACCCTTGCAATTTCCAAAAGACAAAAGGGTAAAATCATTGTATATCTATTGTTATCAATGTAAAACCAATGTTGATAAAATTTGCAAAGAAGCGGGTAAGCATAAGGACATATCACAGTGTCCATTTGGAGAGCGACATAAATTTAAGGTTTATGTTCACCAGCCTGGAACCAAAAATAAACGACGGACAATGATACTTGAGACGCGAAACATTAACGAAGCTATTCGGCAGGCAGTTGAATTCCAAAAACTGGTCAGAGGGGAGATGATTCCGAATAGGGAGAGTATTCCTGTAATTGCTCCTACGGCCCAAAGAAAGGAAGTTGTGAATAATCCTGATAATTTGAGTGATTCAATTGACAGATACACGGACTGGTTGGCGGATAAAGAAGTGCCAGAACATTTAAAACGTAACCGGAGTGAAAGCCATGTTAAAGATGTGAAGCACCAATTCGAAATGTTAAAATCTGCACTTGCTTTTCACTCAATTGATCCGAAGTTATTATCAGTTCATGATTTCGATGATGAGATCGTCGGAAAGATTTATAAGTTCCTGAGAGTAAATAAGGGCTATTCAAACAGGTCAGTTAACAAAATAATAGGCAACTTCAAATCATTTTTCAAATGGTTCCCCGAACAATATAATGTTCCTGTCCGTAATGGGTTTAATAAAGTGAAAAAACTACCTGAGAAATATAATCAGCCAATAGTATCTTTCAAAGAGTTCGAAACCCTTATAGGAGATGTAAAACCAGAAAATGGCTGGCAAACTTATGAAAGTGGTGTAAAACAGCGCCGTAATTTTTACCGCCCGTACCTTGTTTCCGTTTTTAAATGGGGAATTCATGGAGGAATGCGCACAGAAGAACTTATTAATCTCAAACATAGCCATATAAAGGAAAAAGAAGGGCACGCTATCATTCGAATACCCAATTTGAAGGTGAATAGAATTCAAGGACGGGAGGCAGAGTCTGAGAAAGTGGAAGTTATCATTCCAGTGACGGAGGATATAGAGCGATTGTTGTCAGAAGCAAATTATGAGCATTTAAAAAATTCAGATGCTTTTATAATTGCACCGGAAATTACAGAAAATAGGGTCAATACTATGAGAAGTGCTATAAGTCGTGGATTCAGTCATTTTTATAATATAAGCCATCCTGAGGGAGGTAAAACATTCAAGGCTTTGCGAAAAACCTATTTAACTCATATGAATAAATACCTGGGAAATGAAGCAACCGACCTAACCCATAGCAATCAGGCCGTGCTGGACAAGCATTATTTGAACAAGGAAAAGCTTGCCGAAAAGGCATTAGGATTCGGAACGTTTAATGAGGAAATACGGCAGGCTGATCTGAACAATGTCCGCACTTCAAAATCACATGAGGAAAAGAAATTAGGTCATGAATTGGACAAGTAACCGGAGATTTCTGCACTTATTCCTGCACCTTACAGTGTGGGGTGCCATCTTTAAGGTCGATAAAGGAAGAGTTCATAAATGGCAAAACCCCCGTAAATACAGGGGTTCCGAACAAGTACCCGGAGCCGGAGTCGAACCGGCATGCCAGTTAAGGCACAGGTGTTTGAGACCAGCGCGTCTACCAATTCCGCCATCCGGGCAATTTAAAAACAATAATTAATGAACGTTTACTATTTACAATACCTGTTTAATAAAAGACAATTTCTACCAGCGCGCCTGCCTGCCGTAAAGATACGATCGACATTTGGTATTGCACT